>JANORU010000615.1:0-3971 GCA_031415475.1 Hyphomicrobium sp. | reverse complement strand
GGCAAAACCGTTGCCCTTGACGGCATCGGCACGTGGATTGAAGTTGGCGCCGGCAACAAGCCCCGGCAGGCCGCCGGCACCGGAAAACTCGAAATCCTGCGGGATCCAAGCATTGTAGTAGAGGCATGCCGCTTCGGACTTGCCCATCTCAAGAGGCGTCCAGCGAAAGCCGATACCGCCGCGCGGAACGTTGTCCACAAAGCCACTGCCGGTGCCCTTCTCGAGCGACACCTGGATCGCGTGGCTGGCCGGCCCGCTTTCCAGTTCGACAACTTTCGCATTACTAAGGACGCCCCATTCGTCAAGTCCGGCGCGGGCCTGCAGTTCGATCGGCGAAAGCGGAACGCCCCGTTCGTTGACCAGCGAGAATTCTGTCGCCCCTGAATAGCGCGACTCGCACTTGGGCGTCGGATCGGTTGCAACGAACGAGTTGGCAACGTAGCCGATCGAAATGAGCAGCCCAGCGATGCCAATGAAATTGGCCATCAGGAGCGGGCGCGAAAGTGCCATCGTGAAAAACTCCGTCTTCTTTAACGTCTGTACGCCCGATTGACGTTACTCACCATCGGGTCGAAGCTATTTCTCTGCTGCAAGCCTTGGACTGGAATAGGTAGAAAATCATGACGCTTGTCGATTTGGACTTCTGTCGGTTGGTTTGAGACCGGGCCAGTCCTATGGATTTCGACACAGTCGAAGACATATAAGACCGAACTGAGTTTGTCCGTCATGCTAAGGACCCACCACTTTTGAACCTGCGCCTACCAGGCGCTGATCAATCTGACCGGCGAATGCAAGTCCGGCGAATGCCGGCAGCTCCGAGGTTACAGGTTCAATCTGATTCTGTGGGCGCGGTCCTTCGACGACGAGCCGCTCGCGGGCCAAAACAATGTTCAGAACTGTTTGCCCGGGTTTCAGAGTTTGTCCGGCAGGCATGGTCAGCACATCGATTGCACGGCCCGCAACCGGTGCGCGCACGGCACTTGCTTCCAGGTCCTGCTCGGCCAGCGCGATGCGCGCATTGAGTGCGGCAACCTTGGCTTCGACGTCACCAACTTGGCTCTGCAGGTCCGCAACCCGCGAGCGTGCTGCCTCCTTGCTCGCGGCCGAGTGAGTCATGGCGGTAATATCCCGCCGCACCACGTCGAGTTTCCGGGTCGCCGCTTCCAATTGGGCGTTAAGGGCCGCGATCTGGGCGTCGATCGGCTTCTGGTCGAAGATTATAAGTACGTCGCCAGCCTCGACACTCTGACCTTCGACGACCTGAATGCGAGCCAACAGACCGCCGCGCGCATTGCGAACCGGAGTGGACAGGCACTCGACGATATAGGCGCCGGTGAGCCCGGGACGGGCGTTCGCGGCCTCTTGGGCCATTGCACTTGCGCCGATAGCCGGCGTCGCCATGGCAATGGCGCAGCAGACCTTCGTTCGCATCAGCCGTGCGGGACGCATCACACCAAATTCCTGAACACACGAAATCCGTCTACCGAATAACTGCATCCGGATTGCATAAGATTAGATTGAAGACCTAAACGATCTTTAAACCATCGCGGGCCAATCGGCCCTGCAACCGTTAAGGAAGCGTTGCGAGGCGCGCCAAATCCGGATCAGGCGAGGATTACACCGTTGGCGAGATAGCTCGCGGCATCGGCGCCGTGCACACCTTCAAGAAGCGCTGCTTCGTAGAACGCGCCGCCGACCTTGACCGACAGGATGCTACCGGCCGACGTGTCGGTGAACTTGACGACCGTATCGATGCTTGCGCCTTTGAGAGACTTGGTGAAGTCGCGCAGGTCGAGCTTATCGCCCGGCTGGAAGTCGGTGACGACATCGCGGCCGCTGTAATTGCCACTCTGCGCCACGTCTTTCTTGAACCAGGTGAAGGTATCGCCGCCATCGCCGCCGGTGAGTGTATCGGCACCGCCGAGGCCGCGCATTACATCCGCGCCGGTGGCGCCGTCGAGCACATCGGCAGCCTTGCTGCCCTTGAAGCTATCATTGAACGACGAGCCGATGATCTTTTCGATGCCGTCGATCTTGTCGTTGCCCTGTCCTTTGACGGTCTTCTTGCTGACATCGACGGAGATTGCGCCGCTCGCCGCCGAGAAGTCGAGCGTGTCGAAGCCCGAGCCGCCGGTATACTTGTCGTTGCCAAGTCCGGCGAGAATCCAATCGTTGTCTGATCCGCCATTGACGGTGTCGTTGCCGGCGCCGTCGGAGAGCACGTCATCGCCCGACCCGCCATCGATCGTATCGTTGCCAGCGCCACCCGAGACCGTGTCGCGGCCTGCGCCGCCATTCAGAGTGTCATTGCCCTGGCCACCCGAAATCGCATTGTCGACCGAACTGCCGGTGATGCTGTCATTGAAGTTTGTGCCGATCGCGCCTTCGACACTGATGATTTTTCCGCTGCCGGTGCCCAAGGGCAGCGACTTCGAGAGATCTAGTGTCACAGCCGACGTGAACAGCGAGAAGTCAATGGTGTCAAAGCCGGCGCCGCCGTCGATTGTATTGATGCCCGCATCCGCGACGATCAGATCATCGCCTGCGTCGCCGTTGACGACATCGTTGCCGTCGCCGCCGGAGAGCCGGTCGTTACCAGCGCCACCGTTAAGCGTGTCGTTGCCCGCGCCGCCATCGATCATGTCGGCCGAACCGCCGCGGTCAAACGTGACATTAAGGGACTTGGTTGTGCTTGCGTCGGCTCCCGAGCTTTCGCGCGCCGTTGCGGTGATGGACAAGGCGATGTCGGCAGCGGTCGATGCCGTCATCGAGAGGCCGGCAAGTTGACCGGCCATCAGGGACCAGGTTCCGTCGGCGTTGCGTGTGCCGGCCGAGAGCACTGCACCCGACGGGACACCGGCGATGACGACCGAAAGCGCTTCTGAGCCGTCGAGGTCGACCAGGGCCGCGGCAATGTCGAGGTTGACCGTTGCGACAGAGTTTCCGCTGTCGCCGGACAGAATATCATTGCCTGCATTGCCGGACACGACGTCGGCTCCAGCGCCGCCGGAGAGGGCGTCGTTGCCGGTCGTGCCGGCCAAATTTATAGAGGCGTTGGCCGTAGCATCGCTCACGGAAAGATCCGGCGCATCGGCAACGGCGGCGATGCCGATCTGCACCTGCTGCACGACGCTTTCGCCCGACGGATCGGTGACGCGAACCGAGAAGGTATCCGAGCCGGCGTAATTTTCGCCCGGCGTGTAAACGTACTCGCCCGTGACTGTATCGAGGGTCAGGGTACCGTGTTGCGGACCTTGATCGACGCCATAGCCGAGCACATCGCCATCGGCATCCTGGGCGACGATGGTTCCGGATAGAACCTGATCTTCATTGACCGAGGCTGCAACGACCGCATCGGCGACCGGCGCCTGATTGAGGAAGCTGGACAACGGCTGAATCACGCCATCAACGCGGACCTCGATGGTCTCAATGGCCGAAATCGTCAGCCCCAGAGACGTGAATGTAAAAGTCGGCCCCGTGCTTTGCAGAGCGAGCACATTCGCGTCGCCATTGGCTGCGGCAAGTTGCTGATCGGCCCAGGCTTTGTAATTGGCCATGTCGGCGCGCAGTGCCGCTGTGACATCCGCCGACGTGAGATCAATCTGCACCCGGTCCAGCCCGAGGCCGCCATTGAGAACGTCGCTGCCTTCGCCCGCCTTGACGATCAGGACGTCGTTGCCGGCATCGCCATTGAGCGTGTCGTTGCCCGCGTCGCCGTTCAGACGGTCATCGCCTGTGCCGCCGTTCAGCTTGTCGTTATCGGCGCCGCCATCGATGGTGTCGTTCGCGCCATCGCCGAAAATGGTATCGATACCTGCGCCACCGGAAATGGTGTCATTGCCGCCGCCGCCGTAAACGCCGTCGTTGCCCTCTTCGCCGAAGATCTGATCGTCGCCGGCGTCACCCGTCAGCGTGTCGTTTCCAAGTCCGCCGGAAATGATGTCGTTGCCCGCGCCGCCGTTCAACCGGTC
>JANORU010000614.1:0-3556 GCA_031415475.1 Hyphomicrobium sp. | reverse complement strand
GGCCCGTGCGGGCCGTGCTCTGAAATCTTCTACGACCACGATCCGGACGGCAAGAAGGGCATTGCCGGCGGGCCGCCCGGCTCACCCGATGCCGATGGCGACCGCTTTATCGAGATCTGGAATCTCGTGTTCATGCAGTTTGAGCAGCGTGCACCCGGCGACCGCGTGGTGCTGCCCAAGCCGTCGATTGACACCGGCATGGGTCTCGAACGCATCGCCGCCGTGCTGCAGGGCGTGCATGACAACTACGACACCGATCTGTTCAAGAACCTCATTAGTGCAATCCGGCGGGAGACCGAGAAGGTCAGCCCCAACCGGGGAGGCATTGAAGGCAGTCCTGAGTTTCTCAAAGTTGCGCGGCGCGTCATTGCCGATCACCTTCGTGCAACGAGCTTTCTGATTGCGGACGGCGTACTGCCGTCGAACGAAGGCCGCGGCTACGTGCTGCGCCGCATTATGCGTCGCGCCATGCGCTACGCACATCAGATCGGCTGCGAAGAACCGCTGATGTACCGATTGGTACCGGCACTCGTTCACGAGATGGGCGAAGCGTACCCAGAACTAGTGCGCGCACAGCCGTTGATCTCCGAAACACTTAAACTTGAAGAAACGCGGTTTAAGAGGACACTTGGAAAAGGGCTTGAACTACTTTCCGAGGCTAAAAAGGACTTGGAACCAGGTGATGAACTCGACGGCAATATCGCTTTCAAGCTCTACGACACATATGGATTTCCACTAGATCTAACTCAGGATGCGCTTCGCGTATCATCCAACACTGTGAATGTTGCGGTGTTCAATGCCGCCATGGAGAAGCAGAAGGCGGATGCGCGCAAAGCCTGGAAAGGCTCGGGCGAAGCGGCAACCGAAACCATCTGGTTCGAGATCAAGGAGACCACGGGTGCGAGCGAATTCCTCGGCTACGACACCACGCATGCCGAAGGCGTCATTCTCGCAATCGTGAAGGACGGCAAGGAAGTTCAAACCGCTTCTGACGGCGATGAATGCGCACTGATTACAAATCAGACGCCCTTCTACGGTGAGTCCGGTGGGCAGGTCGGCGATGTCGGATTTATTGCCGCGACCACTGGCGAATTCAGCGTCACAGATACGCAAAAGAAGCTTGGCGATCTGTTCGTTCACTTTGGCCGGGTGAAGGGTAAGCTGAACGTCGGTGCGGCCGTTGATCTGAACGTCAATGCGACGAGACGCGATCGTATCCGCGCCAATCACTCCGCCACCCACCTCTTGCACGAAGCGCTGCGTCAGGTGCTCGGCACGCACGTCGCCCAGAAGGGCTCGCTGGTGGCACCCGATCGCCTGCGGTTCGACTTCATCCACCAAAAGCCGATGTCGGCCGACGAGATCAAATCGGTGGAAGCGATCGCCAACGCGCTGGTGCTGCAGAATAGCGCCGTTGAAACACGCCTGATGGCGCTCGAAGACGCCAAGGCGACCGGCGCCATGGCGCTGTTCGGTGAAAAATACGGCGATGAAGTGCGTGTTGTCGCCATGGGTGAACCACACCCCGGTGCCAACAAGGCGTGGTCGGTCGAGTTGTGCGGCGGCACCCACGTCCGCCGCCCCGGCGATATCGGACTTGTGAAAATTACCGGTGAGAGCGCCAGTTCGGCCGGCGTCCGCCGTCTCGAAGCCCTGACCGCCGACGGCGCGCGCGGCTATCTCGCCGAGGCGGAAGATCGCGTGAAAGAAGCGGCCGCCGTGCTCAAGACGCGACCCGAGGATCTCGTCGAACGCGTCAAGGCGCTGGTCGAAGAACGCAAACTTTTGGAACGCCAACTGGCCGACGCCAAGAAGCAGTTGGCGCTCGGTGGCGGTGGAAGCGCGAAGGGCGCGGCCGATGACATTCGCACCATCGGCGCCGTGAAGTTGCTGTCGCGCAAGGTTGATGGATTGAATCCGAAAGACCTGCGCGGCCTGATCGACGACGGCAAAAAACAGATCGTCTCCGGCATCGTCGCCATCGTCGGCGTCACCGAGGACGGCAAAGCCGGTCTCGCCGTCGGCGTGACCGACGACCTCACCAAGACATGGAGCGCGGTCGAACTCGTCAAAGCCGGGGCCGAGGCGCTTGGTGGCAAAGGCGGCGGCGGCCGCCCGGACATGGCGCAAGCCGGCGGACCCGACGGCGCCAAGGCCGGCGACGCGCTCGCCCGCATCGAAGCCCAAATCATGGCTCAAACCTAGGCCATGATCGGTGCTTAGAGATTAAACGTACTCAACTCGTCACCAATCACAGGAGATGCAACCCGTGCGCCGCGTTTGTCTGATTGCTTTATCCGCCCTGATGCCCGCCGTCGCCTCTGCCGCCGAACCGGCCGCCGCGCCTGCGGCCGCTGCGGCCGCGCCGCCAACGCTATGTGGCCGGCCCGCCGACATGTTCCAGTTGGTGCTTGATATGCAGAAGCCAGCTGTCGTGAGCCTCTGGCGCGACAGCAAAATTTTTGTCAGTCGTGATGCCAGTGATGGCAGCATTTGGGGTTTTGCAATCCGCAAGACAACGGCATTTCCCGCCGCGTTCTGCCGCCGCGTGGTGAAGGACGCGAGCGGCGAGAAAACCGAGACTGGCCAGATGTGCTCGGCCAACGAAAAGGTCTGCGCCTCGTTCGTTGCGCAAGTCCAGGACCGCTTCGCCAAGCTCGACGCCAAACCCGCCGCCGAAGCGGGCAAGTAGCGCTCAAGTTTTGAGCGGCTTGCGTTGCGGGTCGATTGCGCCAATTCTCCGAGTCGCACGGGTGTTGCGTTGCGGTGGCACACGGACGAGAGGAGGGCTGGCGGGCAATGGCGGGCGCGCACGACGTTTCGGCCTATTCCAATTTCGTGGCGCTGCTGGCGGTCGCCTCGATCGCCGTTCCGCTGTTGCAACGCTTAGGCATCAGCCCGGTCCTTGGTTATCTGCTGGCTGGTATTGCGCTCGGGCCCTTTGGGCTCGGCGCGCTCGTTCCTCAATTTCCCGCGCTCGATTGGGTGACTGTCACCAACCCCGATAACCTGATCGCGGCCGGAGAACTCGGCGTCACGTTCCTTCTGTTCATCATTGGGTTGGAACTGTCGCCGCAACGGCTCTGGACTTTGCGGCGGCTAGTGTTCGGTCTCGGCACCTTGCAGGTCGTGATTTCAGCAATCGCATTGGCCGGCATCGCTCTCCTGCTTGGCCAATCCGCCGAGGCGGCGACCGTGATCGGTCTCAGTCTCGCGCTCTCATCAACCGCAATCGTGATCGAACTGCTGTCATCGCAGAACCGCATGGCGGCGAGCACCGGTCGGGCCAGCTTTGCGATCCTGCTGATGCAGGATCTGGCCGTGATCCCGCTGCTGATACTGGTGCCGCTGTTGAGTTCGGGTGGCGGCGCGTCGCTCGGCTCGGGGCTTGTCATGGCGTTCGGCCAGGCGTTGGTCGCCATCGGGCTGATCGTGGCGGTTGGCTATGTTGTGCTGCGGCCGCTGTTCCGCCTTGTGGCGTCGAGCGGCAGCCAGGATCTGTTCATTGCTGCCGTACTTCTCGTGGCAGTGGGCAGCGGCATCGTGACTGCGGCAG
>JANORU010000613.1:0-2039 GCA_031415475.1 Hyphomicrobium sp. | reverse complement strand
GGTGAGCGGCGGCACACGCAGCCCTATTGGAGCGATCTGGTTGTTTCGACATTCTATTCGTCGTGGCCGGAAACCATTGAAACGCTTGTCCGCGGCCAATTGATCGATGCGGCATCGGCCACCTCCGAACCGGCATTCCTGCTGCCCGCGTCATGTCCGATCACCGAAAAGCCACCGCACATCATCCTGATCCATGAGGAATCGATCGTGCCGCCGGAGTATTTCCCGCAGGTCTCCTATGACAAGGGCGTTGATGGGATGTTCCGTTCTGGCGACGGCACGCTGCACAAGTTGCGTGTCGAAACCTATGGCGGCGCTTCGTGGCTGACCGAGTTCTCCGTCATCGCCGGCGTTTCAACATACTCGTTCGGCGGCATGCGCCCGTTCGTTCAGTCGCTGATGGCCGGCAAGGTGCGCGATACAATGCCCGATGCGCTTGCGCGCTGCGGCTACCGCAATACGGTCTTCTATCCGCTCGATCGCAATTTCGTGTCGAACGCCAAATTCTACGCGGCGGCTGGTATGCCGGAAATCTTCGACAAGTCGGATCAGGGGGCAAAGACGGGTACCGAGCCCGATCACGTTTATTTCGGCAATGCTTTGAAGCTGATCGGCGAGCATGTGCGATCGTCATCAAAGCCACTCTTTAGCTATGTGATCACCATGGCAGGCCATGGGCCGTATCGTGAGACGTATCGCCCAGAGGATCAAGTTGCCGGCGGCGGACCGGGCACGCATCCTGAAATGCACGAGTATCTTCGCCGGATTTCGATGGCCAATCGCGATCTCTCAGCCTTCAAAGCCGATCTCCGCAAAAATTTCCCCAACGAGAAATTCCTGCTGGTCCACTACGGCGACCATCAGCCGACCGCGACGCGCTTTTATTTCGGCTTCGGCAATGTCACGGCGGCGGAGGACGTACAGCTCACCAAAGACTCGGCTGGCTTCCTGTCCTACTACGCCATCGAGGGCATCAATTACTCCCCGCCGCCCCTTCCCACCGTCGAGACGCTCGACGTCCCCTATCTCGGCACCGTGATCCTGGACGCCGCCCGGCTGCCCCTTTCGCCCGCCTTCACCGAGCGGCGGCGGCTAATATCGGAGTGCGGCGGGCGCTACGATGGCTGCGAAAAACCCGGCCGGATCGCCGTTTTTCACCGCCGCTTGATCGAGTCCGGCTTGCTCGAAGCCCGTTAGGCGGGCGGCCTTAACCGGCACAAATTGCAAGAACTTCGAAAGATTTCGGTGAGACCGAATTCATTTTTCTATTTTAGATTGCATTTCAGAGATTAATCTCAACCACAGGACATTTCAATGGCAGCCTTTCTTTTTGCCAGCGCCCAGACCGCTCAGCGAACAACCAACGCACCGTTCTGGAGCACGGCATCGCCCGTCCAGAGGTTCTTGGAAACAGTCATCGCGGAGGCCCACACTCTCGCGATTTCGGTCGCCGTGGTCACAACCGCGGCCAACGCACTCGACGACTGGCGGACGCCGATTGACGCTAAGAGTATCGAAGTTCATCGCCCGCAGGTGGCTGCTCTTTCTGCCTTGCTGATGGGGCTCGATGCCAACGATCACGACGCGCAGTTTTCAGCTCCGTTGGCCATCGAAGCGCTCGATGCCATCGCCGACGGCAATGCAAAACTCGACGAGTACCTGGCCGATTGCGCAACCCTCAATGCATCGCGGGCAGCAACGTTGCACACTCGCAGTCTTCAGAACGTATGGCGCGCTGCGGCCCGTCGCATGGCCGAAATGGTTGTCGCGTGGGAGAGAGAGACCTCCGGCGCCGTTCCCGAGGTCTACCAGAAGAATACGCAAGTTCTGACGAGCCTTTTGAGCAGCGCGTCTGGCGGACTGAGACCCTGCCTCAACGCCTCTGGCAAACTTTATGTGCCGCCGCTGCCGCAGCGCCGCCGCTTCCCGCGGCGCGCGATGCTCGAAGCCTGCACTGTTTTTTGCAATGGCATCGAGCGCGAGGCCTTCGTCCGCGATGTGTCAGCCGGCGGTCTCGGCCTCGATCGCGTCCAGGGACT
>JANORU010000612.1:0-2049 GCA_031415475.1 Hyphomicrobium sp. | reverse complement strand
TGGCCGTTGGCCTCGGCGCTGAAGTCTCGATCCTCGATCGCTCGCTGCCTCGTCTGCGCCAGCTCGATGAGCTGTTCCAAGGCCGCGCCACAACGCTCGCCTCGACCATGGATACGGTCGAAACCGAGGTTCTCTCGGCCGACGTTGTAGTCGGCGCTGTGCTCGTTGCCGGTGCCAGCGCACCCAAGCTCGTGACACGTGACATGCTCAAGCGCATGAAGAAGGGCGCCGTGCTGGTTGACGTGTCGATCGATCAGGGCGGTTGTTTCGAGACCTCCAAGGCGACGACCCATGCCGACCCGACCTTCGAAGTCGACGGCATCATCCACTATTGCGTGGCGAACATGCCGGGCGCGGTGCCCTCCACATCCGCCCAGGCATTGAATAACGCCACGCTCCCGTTCGTGATCAAGCTTGCGGAAAAGGGCCTCGCCGCCTTCGACCGCGATCCACACCTCGCGGCTGGCCTCAACGTCAAGGAAGGCCGCATCATGCATCCGTCGGTGGCCGCTTCACTCGGCTTCGACGGTGGACCTGGCAAGCCGCGCGCTGTTGCAGCGGAATAAAAGTCTCGAGCCATCCAGCCCGGCAAGGGGCTTTCAGTGGCACTGGGTCCAAATGGGGCCGGTCCGAAAGGATCGGCCTCATTCCTTTTGGGGGCTGACGGGACGGAAGCGGGCTGACCCCAGGCCTCTCATAAATACCATAGCAAATGCAACGACTTGCACGATTTATTCGAGAATTTTGCGGGCTGTCACGCGCGAAACAGCGGCGTTGGGCCGGCGCGCCTAGAGTGTCTTCATCGAACGGGGCAATACCTGCTCCCGAACCTCAGACCCAAAGGGGACACGCCATGACCCATTCTTCGCTCAAGTCGATCGCTCTCTGCTTCGTCCTCTCAGTCGCAGTGCTCTCGCCGGTTCTCGCGACCTCCGCTGAAGCCGGCGGCCGCGGTAAGGAATTCTTCTCGGAAACCTACATCACCAAGCAGCCGCTGCATGGCTTCGAAGGCCGGGCCGGCGACTACTACTGCAGCTACATCCGCATCCCGGTGCACAAGATCGACAAGAACGGCCGCATGGTGGTCGTTGCCTGGAAGCTGGAACAGAACTGCTCGTAAGTTTCACTGCCCTCACGCTTCTCCTCCTCCTACTTCTTCACTCCCTCCTCCTCCCTCCGTCGACTGGCCCTAGGTGCAAACCTGGGGCCATTTTTTTCAACGCCGCGCGCCATCCGCCAGACGCCGCATTGCCCGCGCGCGCCTCGGCGCGATAGGCTCTGGCAGGTTTGCCGCCAAAACGGTGTCGTCCGGGAGAATTGAGTTGTGATGGAACTGCCCGTTATCCATCCGCAGCGTCTCGAACTCAACAACGAGGTGCACGCGCGCCCGCCGCCCGCGATTGAGACCCCATCCGAGATTTCGTATCTGGCGTTGAAGTCGCCGCCCAAGAACCGCAAGGCCGAACGCGCGCATCTCGATGCTCTCTGCACAACGTTCGGTGTCCCAGGCCCGCCCGCAGGCGCCAACCATTTTCATACCACGTTTGCCGGCGTCTCGCTGTACTGGGAACGTCATACGGAGTTTGCGCGCTATTTGTTCGTTTTGCCGTCGGACGGGCAAGCGATGGACGGCGCGCCGTTAAAGATGCTGCCGCCGGGATGGTTGGAGGCTGTTCAGGGCGAAGTTCTCGTTGCGACGCACATCGCCGTGCTCCCCGAAGTGGCAACCCCGGGCACCGCCGACGCCATTTCAAAGCAGTACTTCCACGGCAATCCGTTCGTCGGGTCGGCCGTCAGCGGAGGGGCGGGCCGCGCAGCGACAGACTTTGTCATTCAACGCAATGGCTTTTCGCGGCTCGTACTGTGGAACGCCACAATGACGTCGCTGCAAGTTGGCCGGACGCTGCAGCGTCTGATCGAAATCGACAGTTACCGGATGATGATGTTGTTGGCGCTGCCGGTCGCGCGCGGCCTGTCGCCGTTCATGACGCAATGTGACCGCGACTTGACTAGCGTGGTGGCGCGTCTGACCGACGCCGAAGCGGCCGA
>JANORU010000611.1:0-2974 GCA_031415475.1 Hyphomicrobium sp. | reverse complement strand
CCGCCCTGCCCGCGCCAGTCGAGCACGGCGACGGCAAATCCCCGGCGGCGCAGGTCGGCGACCACCTCGAAGTATTTTTCGATGAACTCGCCACGGCCAGGGAACAGACAGACCGTACCACGCAACGGGCGGCGGGTCGCCTGCCAACAGGCGTAGCGAAGTTGCGTGCCGTCATAGCTTTGGAGGATGCCGGCGCGAGCGCCGCTCGGCACCGGGTTCTTGGCGAGTGAGATGAGGTCCATAAATGCGCCCGAAGGTGTAACGAAGCCTGCACTCTTTACCACGCGCCGGACAGCACCGAAACAATAGGCCGGTTGAGGCGGCAACGCGGCGGGAACCGGACGCACTTGAATGGCGAAATCGCGCCCCTACATCGATGAGTGTCACCCGCCTTGCGAGGGGGTGGCACATGGAATGGCTCTGCCCGATGACCGGGAGGGCCTCACCACATGTCGCTTCTCATGGAGGATATGTCATGCGACACACTGAATTTGCTCCCTTCTACCGTTCAGCCATCGGTTTCGACCGTTTGGTGCAGATGCTCGATCAGGTTTCGGGCTTCGACAGTGAAGGCGGCTATCCGCCCTACAACATCGAGCGCACCGGCGAAAACGCCTACCGCATCTCCCTTGCGGTCGCAGGCTTTAGCCAGGACGAGCTGAAAATCGATGTGAAGGACACGACGCTAACGGTCTCCGGCGAAAAGACGCCCGAGACGGCGGAAAAGACCTTCCTGCACCGCGGCATCGCCGCCCGCGCCTTCGAGCGCCGCTTCCAGCTTGCCGACTACGTCGACGTGACCGGCGCGGCCTTCGAACACGGCCTGCTGCACGTTGATCTCGTCCGCAACCTGCCGGAACGGTTGAAGCCGCGGACAGTTGCGATCGGGTCAGCCACAGCACCCGCCGCCAAGCAGATCGAGGCGGTGGCTTAAGACGGCGTCCGAAGGGACGGTTTGTGATCACATTGGCGGGCACCGGCAGCGGGGCCCGCCTTTTTATTGGCAGTTGATCTGCCCTGAACAATTCCCGTCGGGTTCGCTCGCCACGGCCCGCAGTTGCGTCTTGTGCAGTACTTTGAAATCTGTAGTATTGGACGATTAGGTCAATAATGCTGTCCTTTGTCGCCGAACTTAAAACGGCGGCCGGGATTGGCCGTGAAGGCGCGCTTCGGGACAACGAAGCACAGCCTCGACGGCGCAGGAGCAACGACGTCGTGGATGCGGGATACTTGAAGGGCGCTCAGTCGAAGCGCTTGAAACGCCGGACGGGGGGCAAGGCTCGAACGCCGATCACCCCCCGGGCGATGGCGCGGTGCCGGGCGGTAGCCGCCGCGGCCTACGCGACCTAACGCTTCAAACGGCGGACCCGGGGGTCCTGCCAGCACTCCAAACACAAGACCAACGTACGGCCAGCCGACACTACCACCGCGCCGTTTGAGGCGGCGCACCGCCAACACCGAGTAGACGACCGGACATTCGAACGAAGGTTTCAAGGTCACTGAGATGAGCGAAGGTTACCTGCCCCCACTTGACGACGAAGATCTGAACGCCAGCGGCCAGCCGGCGCGCACGGGGCTCTCCGATCCCGCGCAAGATCGCGATGCCTGCGGCGTCGGCTTCATTGCCGATATGAAGGGACGTAAGTCTCACAGAATCGTCGAAGATGCGTTGAACATTCTCGCCAATCTCGAACACCGCGGCGCGGTGGGAGCGGACCCGCTGTCGGGCGACGGCGCCGGCATCCTTGTCCAGATCCCACATGCGTTCTTGAAAGAGGAATGCAACAAGCTCGGCTTCACGCTTCCCGATCCGGGCCGGTACGCGGTCGGGCATGTCTTCATGCCTTCGGACGACCGTTTGCGAACTCATTGCGAACGCGTTTGGGGCCGCTGCCTCAAGGACGAAGGGCTTGAACTGATCGGCTGGCGCTCGGTGCCAGTCGACAATTCGTGCCTCTCGGACCTGGTCAAGGGGACTGAGCCTGTCCACCGCCAAATTTTCGTCCGCCGTCCCGTGAGCGTCAGCAACGAAGCGGCCTTTGAACGCAAACTGTTCCTGGCCCGTAAGGTCGCCTCGAACGCGATCCACGACGCCTACAAGGGCCGCGACATCGGCCATTACACTGTCTCGCTCTCGAGCCGCACGCTGGTCTACAAGGGCATGTTCTTGTCGTATCAGGTGAAGGCCTACTACAAGGACCTGTCCGATCCGCGCTTTACCTCGGCGCTGGCTCTCGTCCACCAGCGTTTTTCGACCAACACCTTCCCGTCGTGGAAGCTGGCGCACCCCTATCGCATGGTGGCGCATAACGGCGAGATCAACACGCTGCGCGGCAACGTCAACTGGATGGCGGCGCGCCAGGCCTCCGTGTCGTCGCCGCTGTTTGGGCCGGAAATCCAGAAGCTTTGGCCGATTTCTTACGAAGGTCAATCCGACACCGCGTGCTTCGACAATGCGCTCGAGTTCCTCACCATGGGCGGCTACAGCCTCGCTCATGCGGCGATGATGCTTATTCCCGAAGCGTGGGCCGGCAATCCGAGCATGGATTCGAACCGGCGCGGCTTTTACGAATATCACGCCTGTCTGATGGAGCCGTGGGACGGTCCGGCGGCGATGGCCTTCACCGACGGCCGCCAGATCGGCGCCACGCTCGACCGCAATGGACTGCGACCCGCACGCTATCTCGTCACCAAGGACGATGTGGTGATCATGTCGTCGGAGTCCGGCGTGTTGCCGGTCGCCGAAGACCAGATCATCAAGAAGTGGCGCCTGCAGCCCGGCAAGATGCTGCTCATCGACCTCGAAAAGGGCCGCATCATTGCCGACGAGGAATTGAAGTCCGACATCGCCTCCCGCCACCCGTATGAAAGCTGGGTCAAGCGGACGCAGATCATGGTCTCCGATCTGCCGCTGCCGGCCAAGCGCGGCGTCAAGAAAACCAACGTCAGCCTGCTCGATCTGCAGCAGGCGTTC
>JANORU010000610.1:0-12122 GCA_031415475.1 Hyphomicrobium sp. | reverse complement strand
GTCAGATTTGGGCAACCGGGCGCCGAGAAGCCCGGACTTGTCGACAGCGCCGGGGCACTTCGCGATCTGTCCGCACACGTTGCGGATATTTCCGGCGCGACGCTCGATGCGCCAGCGCTGGCACGTCTACGGTCGATTGATCCGGCCTCGCTGCCTCTCGCTCCGGCCGGGGTTCGCCTGGCTGCCCCCGTTGCGCGGCCGTGGAGCTTCATCGCCGTCGGGCTCAATTACGCCGATCACGCCAAAGAGACCGGCCAGGAGATCCCGAGCGAACCGATCCTGTTCAATAAGCTTGGCAACACCATTTCGGGCCCGTTCGACGACGTCATCTATCCCAAAGCCGCCGACCGGATGGACTGGGAACTTGAAATCGCATTCGTCATCGGCAAGCGGGCCCGTTACGTCGAAGAAAAAGATGCGATGGATTATGTCGCCGGTTACGCCATCTGCAACGACGTTTCCGAGCGCCGCTTTCAGATGAAGCGCAACGGCCAATGGTTGAAGGGCAAGGCGTGCGAGACATTCGGGCCGCTCGGGCCGTGGCTCGTCACAACCGACGAAATCAAAGACCCGCACAACTTGAATATGGAGCTGAAGGTCAACGGTGAGACGCGCCAGAAGGGCTCGACTTCAACGATGATCTTCTCGATTCCCTACCTCGTCGCCTACATCACCCAGTTCTGTGTGCTCGAACCGGGCGACGTGGTGACGACGGGCACACCACCCGGTGTCGGTTCCGGTATGAAGCCGCCGCAATATCTGAAGGCTGGCGACGTGATGGAGCTTTCGATCGCAGGGCTCGGGCTTCAGCGGCAGACCGTGGTGCCGTTTACGGGATAAAAAAGACGCGCTGTGCCGGAGGCTTAAAGCACAGCGCGTTCCCTCAGAAGCTGGATTGTGTGAGCACTCAGTACTTCTGCTGTGCCTTCGACTTGTGCTGATCGTAGCGCATGCCTTTGCGCGTCCTTTCCCAGCCGTCGTTATCGAGATTGCCGGCCGCCTCGCGCGATTTCTTTTCAAGCTCGTCGAGTGTCACGATGGCACTAGCGGGCGCTGGTGCTGCGCCGGCACTCAAGGCGCCCTTCTGGCGGTTGAGATAGGCAGCGTTGTCTTCGAGGACCTTGCGGGCGTCTTCGATTTTGCCGCTGTCGCGAAGTTCGACGGCTTTCTCGCTGGCTTCGGTGGCAATTTGCTCGGTGACGGCGCTCATCACGGCGTTGTCGATGCTGGCCTCGGCGTCGCTCTTGCTGTCCGACAGGCTGGCGACGACTTTGGCGCCGGTCTTGGTACGGGCCGTTTCGCCGAGCGGCAGGAATTCGACTTCGACATCGGCGACATCGACGGACCCGGCCTTGGCGCCGGCCGGAGCCTCGACTTCAAGCACGACATAGCGTTCGTTGTCGGCTTGCAGCTGGCTCATTTTCAGCGTCACGCGGTTGCCGGAAATGTCGGCCTCGCGGCCCAGTACGCGCTTGGGCTTAAATCCGGATTTGCATTCGATGATGATGGTGATGTCCTTGGCGGAAATCGACAGGGCGTCGGCGAATTCCTTGTCGAAAATTTCGGCGAGCTGGCGGGGGTGCTCGACGAACGCGTGGTTGCCATCGCTGGCGGCGGCCAGCCTCTGCATCAGGTCCTCATTGTAGTCCAGGCCGAGGCCGATGGTGGTCACCGAGATGCCTTTGCCGGCCAGTTTGCGGCCGAGTTCGGCCAGTTCGCTGGGCGTTGAAGGGCCGACGTTGGCAAGCCCGTCCGAGACGAGCACAACGCGGTTGACCTTGGTGTCGGACAGGAATTTCTCGACTTGTTCCCCGCCTTCGGCTGTGCCGGCATAAAGGGCAGTCGTGCCGTCCGGTGTTAAACGCTCGATGGCGCGTTTCAAGCTCTCGCGCGACGACCCGAGCGGCGCTGCTGGGTGCAGTACATCAACTTTGTGATTGTAGGCGACGAGGCTGACGATATCGTTCTTCGACAAGCGTTCGAGCGCCACGGTGGCCGCTTCCCGGGCGGCGACAATGCGGTCGCCGGACATGCTGCCGGACCGGTCGATGACGATTGCGACGTTGATGGGTGGCCGCTCCTTGCGGGAGACGTCGGCGGAGCCTTTGAGAGACAGCCGCAGATAAATGCTGCCGGTCGACGATGTATTGATGATCGACTGACCGAGCTTGGCGTCGACTACGACGGGGGCGGCTCTAGCGAGGCCCGCCGGAAGTGCGGCGGCGGTGGCAAGCGTAATGCTGGTCAATATACCGGTGATTGAGCGCATGGCGCGGAACTCCTGTTCAAAACAACCAGGAGTTTAAGCGCGCCGCAAGGCGGATTGACGCCGGATTGTGGGAGGACTGATGCCGGCCTGATGGCAGAAAAAAGAATGACCCGGGTGGTGCTTCCGCGCCACCCGGGTCATTCCCGTGCTGGGTCTGGGGTCTGGGTCTTGATGGGTCGTGCTGGAAACTTAAGACGAGAGGCGAAGGCCGAGAAGTTTCTTGGCAATGGTCTTGAACGTGTCGCGCAGTTCATCGCCGTTCTTGGCATCAAAAAAGTGCATGTGAGAGGTGGCGCATTTCTCCAAAACCGGCAGAGCCTCTTTCGGGACTTGGAAGCCGATGGTGTAGACGGTCACACCCGACGACTTCATGTTTTTGCACAGCTTTTCCGCTTGCTGCTTGGCGTCGCCGTTGTCGCCCTCGTAGGCCGAGTTGAACTCGCCATCGGTCATGATAATCGCGACTTTAGTCGTTTCCTCGTCACCATAGGCCTTAGGCGTGCTGCCCGACGGCCAGATATCGGCCCATTCGGGTGACAGCAGATACCAGGCCCAAGCAATGCCAAGATGACCAGCGGTCCAGCCACCATCTCTGAGGCCGGCGATGGCCGTTTTTAACGTGTCACCATCGTTGGACAGCGGTACAATCGGGCTCGTCGGGCAAGACGGAGCCTTCTTGCCGAACATGCCGGATGCCGGCGATGCATCAGTGAAAGCATTGGCGCCCGTGCGTTCGGAAACGCAGGTGTTCTTGGGCTTGAAGACTTTAAATTTGCCCTTGCTTTCAGCGACCTCAGAATCGAACGTACCGGCGTTGACCGAAGTCGAGAACGGAGCGATGGCAATCCTGTGCTTGGCGCCGTTCTTGTTACCGGTCATCAGAATGTCGACCAGATCCGCTGCCGCGCCTCGCAAGTCGGAGATTTTAGCACCGGCCATCGAGCCGCTGACGTCGAGCATCATCGACAGTTCGATGTCGCGGGCATCGTAGATGGCGGTCGATTTGGCCGGGAGCTTCATCTTCTTGACGCCCATCAACGAACCGAACGTCGTCGGCATTGACATGTCGACGCCGAGCTTAACCTTGTTGGTTACACGGTTGACCTCAAGCAGAGCCACCGAACCGTACGTGGCTTCAGCGGCCACCTCGGCGTTGAGGTTGGATTTGAAGTAGCGGTTGGCCACTTCCATCAATTCCTCATCATTGAGCTTCTCGAGCCGCAGCATTTTAGCGGACGTGAGGGCGGCCGCATCGAGCGCCAGCGTCGTCGCCGACGCCGCGCGATAACCGCGCGCCGTATCGACGGCCAGCGCCGACATGAACATCAACATCATGATGCAGAGCCCGAACAGCGGGATGACCGAGCCATCCTTGCTATGCAGGAACGTCTGCAACCGACTAAGCTTATGGGCCATCCAAGGCACCCCACACTTTTGAACTGGAGGCCAATTTAATGCCTACAAATTGAATTAAGTCTTGAGAGGAATGATTAACGGCTGCGTGCCCAAGATAATTGTCATCAGGTCACTAATTTTGAGTTTCCGGAACCGAGAAAACTCTCAGCAACGCGTCAACGTATTGTTTACCAATCGCGGCGCGCCGTTCGTGGTTCGAGAGCAGGCCAGCTTAATTCGACCGGCGGGTCTGTGAATCGCGCTCGGATTCGTGACCTTCGTCGATCGAGCGGGAGCCGAAGTCTTCGAGCAGGTTGGCCACGCGCTGCCAATCCTTGGCGTCGCCGCGCGCGATTTTGCTCAAAGCCGCTTCGTGATTGCGTAGCTGCTTGAGAAGCAAGCGGCCACGAGAGTCGAGATTGCCCTGACCGTCGCTATCTTCGAGGTAAGTGACATACTCAAGTAGGACATCCTTATAGCGACCGTTTTGCTGCAATAGCAGCGCAGGTAAGATTTCCACGAGATCCTGACGCGCCGCTTCGACGACAGCGGGACTGTACTTGTCGTGCTTCAGACCATTCGCGGCCTGGTCCAAATCGGAACTAAGAGCCTCCATTTCTAGCTGAATCAATTTACCAAGGTCGGGCTGCTTGCGGCTCAAGCGACGCAAATGGCTTGCTGCAATGTTGACGATCGGCAGAACTTGGTGGTCGACAAGCTCATCATAATCTTCGGCGGCTCGCCCCATAGCCGAGAGCAGATTTTGACGCACCTCTGCCCGATCCGCCGCGCTTGGCAGCGGGGGCGGCGAGAGCGCAGCCATCGCATCGCGGCCAGCCATCGAAGCGGTGTCAGGACGATGCTCGATCTGCGGCCGGGATTCGGAAATGGACCCGCCATAGGCCGCAGTCTTTAGGGCAGGGCGTTGCGGATCGCCGCCAAGGTAGAGAGACCGGGCGCGGATGCGAGCCAGCGTCGTGTAGAGATCGCGGTGGATGAAGTAGTGCTCGCCCGCGTCTCCCGCCCGCTGCACGCGCTGATGCACGGCGCCGGCATTGAGCGTCGACCGCACCGTCCGCTTGTGGCCCTCGGCGACGTCGCCGAGTTTGATCTCGGCCATGAAGCCGTGCTTCTCGCTGATCGGCGACATGTACGAGAGAACGGTTTCCGAATTGGCGGCGACGTCCGGCAACAGCGAGACCGACACGACTTTTTCGAGATCGGCGAGGCTGACGTTCTGATCGTTGGCTTCAAACGCCTTCTTGGCCATCACCGACAGGAACTCGAACAGCTCGGCGCGGACAAGATAGCGGTCGCCGGCCGAGTCGAATTCGACGGCCTGAATAGTCGAGCCGGCATTGAGCACGCCGATCACGCGTTCACTCGCATGTGGATCGAGCCGCTCGGGCCGCACCTCGGCCATGAAGCCGGTCGCGTTGGTGATCGGCCGCATCGCCTGCAGCGTCAGCCGCGCGGTCTCAAACGTATCCGGCAGCAACGCATTCTCGATAATCGCTTCGAGCTGTTGGGCTGAGCGGGCCTTATGGCTCGGCACATCCGACAGCGGCGAGCGCACGGCGTTGGCGGCAAACAGGCCCGACATAAAGATCAAACTGTCGATGGCGATAGCAATTGCGAGCGCCAGATAGGCGAGGCGGTTGCCGTCCTGGAAAGCATTCCAGGTCACAACGAAACGATGCGCTTTGTCGTCGCGATTGAGCTCGATGAAGTTGATCTTTGTGCGCAGCTGGTCGGTCTCGTTCGACGGCAGGCCGCTGTCCGACAGGCACTTGCGAGAGAACTCGAACAATTGGTCGGCGGATTTCTGGGCAGCTAGCTTGTCGCCGCCGGCGCAGGTCGCCGCGAACGCTTTGGCGCCGTGGTTCAAGGTGAACAGCACGGCGGCTGCTTCGACGGCACGTTTCGGATCGCAATCGATGCCGGTAACACGGTCCTTGGTGGCCGGTGTCGAGGCCATGGCGGTCAGCAATTCGGTGCATTGCGCCTGGACGACCGAAAGCCGTTCGCTGTCGGGCTTCTGCCGGAACTCGACACGGGCGGTTTCAAACCGCGGCAGCACGCGAGACGGATCGATTTTCACGGTCTGATCGTCGCCGGCTGTGGTGGAGGCGGCGTCGATCCGCTGTTTGGCCGTATCTGCCTCGCCGCGCAACTTGGCGAGGCTGCCGTCGATTTCGGCGAGCTGGCGCTTGATGTCGTCGATCTTCTTGTTGACCTCGCCGACCCGCTTTTCGGAGTCCTTCAAGCGCTGTTCACCGATCTTGTAGTAGTCCTGCAGCTTGCCGAGTTCACCCATGCGCTGGCGATAGATCGGGCCACGGCCTTCCTTAAGCGTGCCTTCGACGCCTTTGTCTTCGGCCATGGCTTCGACGCGCTTGGCGTCGACCTCGCGGGCACGGCCGTCGAGTTCGGATTTCTTCTGCGCGAAATCGGTTGCAAGGGCCGGGCGCTCGGCTTCGAGCCGCGACAGTTCCTCGGTTAGCGTTGTCTTCTTAATGGCAAGTCCCGACTGGCTGCCTTCGGCCGTCGCCATCCGTTCCTGCTGTTCGGCGATCGCCGACCGGCGCTGTTCGATCTGCTGGACGTAATAAGCTTCGATCATACCCTCCGCGCCGCGCGACGCAGTGGCCAGGGCGTCGAGAGTTTTGTCGTAGACCGCCCAGCCTTCGGCGCGAAACAGCTCGTCGGTCGCTGACATGCGGCGCGTTTCGATTGTCTCGCCGATGTCGGCAATGATGCCCGAGACCTGATTCTGGGCGCGCAGTTCGGCGGCGCGCACGCGTTCGGACTGCGGGAAGATCGCCGAGAACAAACTGTCGAATGAAAAGAACACCGAGGTCACCATGCAAGCGAGGAACATCACCCACAGCACGGCATTGCGGATTATGACGCGCGAAGATTGCAGGTATGGCTTGACGATATCGCTCGCCGAATAGAGAGCGACGAGGGCCGCAACCAACAGGCCGGCGGCGACAATCAGAAGCTTGTCGCTCATCTGCCAGAGGTCGAAGCTGCCGTCGGCCGCCGATTTCAGTTCAACCTGACCGCTCGTTTGCAGAAAAAGCAGCGTCAGAGAAATGAACAGCAGCGTGCCGATCAAGCCGCCGGTGCCGGCCTGCATGCCCTTGCTGAGACCGGGGCGCGTACTGTCGGCCGCCTGCTGGCTCATGCCGGTCGCGAAACTTTCGCCGATCAGCCAGGCGATGATCAGCATCACGCCCTGGATACCGAACGTGATCATCAACGACAGCACAGGCTCGTTGGTGAAATTGCGCATGCCGTCCCAGGTGGTCCAGCCAGAGGCGAGAGACAGCACAAGGCCGGTCGCGGCGAGCAACGCTAAGCGCCAGTTTGAGAACAGCGTGTCTTCGATCGCCTTCCAGACGCGCGGCGCGATCCGATAAAGGCCCGATAGAAGCAGCAGAATGGCGACGGCGAGAAACACATGGCCCGAGATCGACTGAAGTGTCGCCGCGTCCATGGACATGTTTGGGATCGTCAGAACGGTTTGCCCGGCCGCACCCGCGCCGGTCTCGGTGCTTGCACCCATCGCTGTCCGCTCCTCCCGCTCGTCGCTTGACGCACGCCATCCGCCTGCTCGCTGCGCTTTCGCGCGCGGTCATTTCGGGGCCGTTTTTGGGGCCCAATTGGGGCGGCCGCTTCGCGATCTGGATTAATCTTTATCCACGCTCTCGTTTGCTCGCCGAACATCGACCCGCGTGAATGAAACGATCGGCGCGGCCGAATCAGTCGGTAGAAAATCATCCCACAAATAGAACAAAAAGGGAACAATCCACATGTTTTTGCAAGCATGACATCGGCAATCGCATGCCGGCCTCGAGCGCTCGACGGATCACGACACTGTGGCAAGCGAAACTTTCAGTGTTATATTATCACTCGAACCTCGCTGAGGCCGGATCCGCTGCGAGGACCCGATGCCGATCACAAAGAGCTGCCCGACATGAGCCAGCCGACGCCGGTTTCCCATTCTGCCGATGCGCAGTCGCGCACGCCGTTTCCGGCGCCCGAGCAGCAGACCGCCAAGAAGTTTGCGCAAACGGTCGAGCGTGCCGCCAAGATTTTCGCCGATCGCAGTATTCGCTTCACCAAGCTGCGCCAGCAGGTGTTCGAAGAAATTGCCGCAACCTATACGTCGATCGGAGCCTACGAGATTCAGGCGCGGATGGCCGACAAGGGCACGCGCGTCGCGCCAATCTCGATCTACCGCGCTATCGATGCCCTGCTTGATGCCGGCGTTATTCACCGGCTTGAAAGCAAGAACGCGTTCTTCGCCTGCCGGCGCATGGACCACACGACCGGCCGGCGGCCGATTTTTCTCAGTTGCGAAAAATGCGGCGCGGTTGGCGAGGTCGACGGCCAGCAGATCTTCGAACTGATCGGCGAAGCCGCCAAAGGCGCCAAGTTCTCGGCGCGCGTCAAATTCGTTGAAGTACAGGGGTTATGCCCGCGCTGCGCTGCCAAGGACACTTGAGTGCGCGCCGCCCGTTACACGGCACCACAGCAGTACAATTCGCACATGGGCACTGAGCAATGACAGGCCGCGACCACCAGCACACTCATGGCGAAGAGTGCCATCATGACCACGATCATGATCACGACGCCTGCTGCGGACACGATCATGGCGAGCCAAAGCCGTTCGATGCGGCGGCCTTAATCAGCGCGCGGGGATTGTGTCTCTCGCGCGGGAGCCGCAAGATTCTCGATCACGTCGATGCCGATATCCGTGCCAAGGAAATCGTAACGCTGATCGGGCCGAACGGTTCGGGTAAAACTACGCTTGTCCGCCTGTTGCTCGGACTTCTCACGCCGGACGGCGGCGAAATTCGCAAATCGGCTGGCCTTTCGATCGGTTATGTCCCGCAGCGCTTCGATCTCGATCCCGCGATCCCGATGACCGTCGAGCGGTTCCTGTCGCTCGGCAAATCGCCGAAGACCGGCGATATCGACAAGGTCCTGCAAGAAGTCGGCGCGGAACGCGTTGCCGGCCGCCAGCTCGCGGCTCTGTCGGGCGGCGAACTGCAGCGCGTCCTGCTGGCGCGCGCGCTGCTCGGCAGTCCGAAGCTGTTAGTCCTGGATGAACCGGTGCGCGGCGTCGACTACACCGGCGAGGCCGAGCTTTATGCGCTGCTCATGCGGCTGCGCGATACCCGCGACCTCGGTATTCTGCTGGTCTCGCACGACCTTCATATCGTCATGGCGGCCAGCGACCGGGTGCTGTGCCTCAATCATCATCTGTGCTGCTCGGGCGTGCCGGAGGCGGTGGCCCAGCATCCTGAGTACGTTCGTTTGTTTGGCGCCGAAACGGCGCGCATGCTGGCCGTCTATCGCCACAGTCACGATCATACTCATGATCTGACCGGCCAACCGCTTGCCGGCTCGAGTGCCGGTGCGGCACCCCCCGGAGCCGCCCCGTGATGGAGCCGTTTCTTGTCCGCGCCATTGCCGCCGCGGCGGGCTTGGCCATCGTTGCCGCTCCGCTTGGCTCGGTGCTCGTTTGGAGCCGCATGGCCTACCTCGGCGAAAGCGTCGCTCAAGCGAGTCTGGTCGGCGTCGCACTCGGCCTCATGCTGCACGTCGACGTTACCTTGAGCGTTATTGTCACGACGCTGGCGGTTGCCATGCTGCTGCTGGTTCTCGGCCGCCAGAAAATCGTGCCGCTCGATTCGATCCTCGGCCTCGTCCATCACGGCGCCCTGTCGCTTGGCATCGTTGCCACCGCACTTCTGGCAGGCCCATCCATCGATCTCATGGGTTATCTGTTCGGCGACCTGTTTGCTGTCAGCCAGACCGATCTCATTTGGATTTATGGCGGCGGTGCGCTTGTGCTCGCCGTTATGGCGCTGCTCTGGCAGCCGCTCTTGAGACTGTCGGTGCATGAGGAATTGGCGGTGGCCGAGGGCATCGCGCCGGATGTCGTGCGCGGGCTCTTTCTGGCGGTCTTGTCGCTGACCATTGCCGTTGCCATGAAGATCGTTGGCATTCTGCTCGCGATCGCCTTCCTGATCGTACCCGTTGTGGCGGCCCGGCCGTTGGCTACGACGCCCGAGCGGCTAGTGGTGCTTGCAGCGCTTGCCGGCATCGTCAGCGTGTTCGCCGGCGTCGCACTCTCCTACAACTGGGATGTCCCCGGCGGGCCCTCGATCGTGCTGGTGATGTGCGTGCTGGCCGGACTTTCACTGACATGGGCGGCGCGGCGTGGGGCTTAGCCTCTGGCGCTTCGCCCGGTGTTCGGACTAGTCTCACGGTCGAAGAAACCAAGGAGCCGCTTTTCGTGTCGTGCATGGACCCAAGACGCATCTCCCATCCCGTTCAAGTTGGCGGCGTCACCGTCGGTGGTGGCCATCCGGTCGTCGTCCAGTCGATGACCAACACCGATACGGCCGACATCAACGGCACCATCGCCCAGGTGGCGGCGCTCGCCCGCGCCGGATCGGAACTGGTGCGCATTACGGTCGATCGGGATGAGGCCGCCAAGGCCGTGCCGCACATTCGCGATGGGCTGCGCAAACTTGGCGTCACCGTGCCGCTGATCGGCGACTTCCATTACATCGGCCACAAGTTGCTGGGCGAGAACCCGGCGTGCGCCGAAGCGCTCGACAAGTACCGCATCAACCCCGGCAACGTCGGCTTCAAGGACAAGCGCGACAAGCAGTTCTCGACCATCATCGAGTTGGCCATCAAGCATGCCAAGCCTGTGCGGATCGGCGTTAACTGGGGCTCGCTCGATCAGGAACTCCTGACGCACCTGATGGACGAGAATGCGCGCTCAAAAGCGCCGATCGAGGCCCGTGCCGTTATGCACGAGGCGATGGTCCAGTCCGGCCTGTTGTCGGCGGCGCGCGCGGAGGAACTGGGCCTCGGCGCCGACAAGATCATCATCTCGGCCAAGGTCTCGTCGGTGCAGGATTTGATTGCCTGTTACACGTTGCTGGCAGAACGCAGCCGCCATGCGCTGCATTTGGGTCTCACCGAAGCCGGCATGGGCTCGAAGGGCATCGTCGCCTCGTCGGCGGCCATGGGCATTCTTCTGCAGCGCGGCATCGGCGATACAATTCGCTTCTCGCTGACCCCGGAACCGGGCGGCGACCGCACGGTCGAAGTCCGCGCCGCGCAGGAACTTCTGCAATCCATGGGGCTCAGATCATTCGTGCCGGTGGTGGCGGCCTGCCCCGGCTGTGGACGCACGACATCAACCGTGTTCCAGGAATTGGCGCGCGACGTGCAAAACATGATCCGCGATCGCATGCCCGAGTGGAAGACCCGCTATCCGGGCGTCGAAACGCTCAACCTTGCGGTCATGGGCTGCATTGTGAACGGCCCGGGTGAATCCAAGCACGCCGATATCGGCATCTCACTGCCAGGCACGGGAGAAACACCCGCCGCGCCGATCTTCATCGACGGCAAGAAAGCGATGACGTTGCGCGGCGCCCGCATCGCCGACGAGTTCAAGGGAATCGTCGAAGAATATATCGAAAGCCGCTACGCCAAAGGCCTGCCACCGGGTGAGCGGGTCAAGGCTGCGATCAAAGGGACCGCCGAAATCGCGGGATGAGGCGGTAAGTGGGGCTAGTCGTGCATCGTAATTGAGTGTGGACAGCCGCGTGTAGGCTCATATTGATATATAGAATTTCATGACGGGGCGTCTTCGAGAAATGTCAGTAGAGATTGCATCAATTGTCCGAAACTTTTCCAGGCAAGCATTGAACAAGTCGCAGTCCTGCAGCACCGAGGAAGCGACTAAGTTTGCTCTGATTGTCCCATTCTTTTCGGCGCTGGGTTACGATGTCACGCTGCAACGCACTTTTACGGCGGAGGCGAGAACCGGAATTGTAAATGTGCTGTCCGGCCGCGCCGATTTTGTCATTTTGGACGATGGTGCGGTCACCGTCGTCGTCGAGTGCAAAGCTTGTAACGTCGCGCTCGATAAACATGTGTCGCAACTCGCCCTATATTTTGCACATTTCTTAACAGCCCAAGTTGGCGTCCTCACAAACGGGATCGAATATTGGTTTTTTTCGCGACAGGGCGACACAAATAAAATGAAAGATAGCCCGTTTCTCTATCTCAATCTCAGGGCCGTTGCTGCTGAAGGCCTCGACGACACTACCAGTGGCTTTCTCGATGCCATTTCCGAACGCGGCTTCAACGTCGATGGTATCGAGGAGTCGATTCGGCGTCGCAAAATCGAAACCAACGTAAATACTTGGTGGCGGCAGCAGCTAAAGGAACCGAGTAACGATGTCTGCCGGCTCGTACTGCGGGAGCAGGAATTTGGGCGGGTAACTGACAAGGTAATTGAGCGGTATCGTTCTATTGTTGCAGATACGCTAGTGAGGGCGCTTGCTCTTGAGGTCAAGCAGGCATTGAACGATGTCAGAGTTGATCGAGACGGGATTGCGCGCCTAGCGGCAGGTCA
>JANORU010000609.1:0-4022 GCA_031415475.1 Hyphomicrobium sp. | reverse complement strand
ACCCCCCGCCGCGCCCCAACTACGGTTCGCTGCAAATGCAGCCACTCGTTCCGGATAGTCTCCTGCGCCCGGCCGCCGACGGCAGCTGGCATGTCGAATTGAACAACGACACGTTGCCCCGCGTCCTGGTCAATCGTGTCTACTATTCGCACGTTTCGAAGACCGCCCGGAGCGAGAAGGACAAGGGCTACCTGCTCGAATGTTTCCAGACCGCCAACTGGCTGGTGAAGAGCCTCGATCAGCGGGCGCGAACCATTTTGCGGGTCGCCGAACAGATCGTCCGCCAGCAGGATGCGTTCTTCACCCACGGTGTCCAATATCTGCGGCCGATGAACTTGAAGACGGTCGCCGATGCCATCTCGATGCATGAATCGACAGTCTCGCGCGTCACATCCAACAAGTATGTGGCGACACCGCGCGGCATCTTCGAACTCAAATACTTCTTCACCTCGTCAATCGCCTCGGCGAGCATCGAGGGCGACGCCCATTCGTCGGAATCGGTGCGCCACCGCATTCGCCAGCTGATCGACGCGGAAGGCGCCAGCGCCATCCTATCCGACGATATGATCGTCGACCGGTTGAAGACCGACGGCGTCGATATCGCCCGCCGCACCGTCGCCAAATACCGGGAAGCAATGCGCATCCCATCCAGCGTACAACGCCGCCGCGAAAAGCAGATGATGGAACGCGCCGGCCGGGTCGCTTGACACGTTCGGTCGCAGGCCTGCTGCAGGTCCCTTATCCCGATGTTGAAAAAATCGCGTTCGTCACCACCTGCCGATTGCCCGGCCTGGCAAAATCACCGCATTAGTTCGGCGCATGGAACAGAGGCCGTGGTGCGGCCATAGTTTGGGTTCACGCCACGAGCTTAGAGGCGGGGGCGTCGTATCTCGAAGTTGGGTTGTATGCCGCATTGCAACATGTGGTGGAAACCGGCATCAAACGCTTGCTGCGGTTGGTTCAACAACAAGTTATTTGGCATCACGCTGGCCCAGTGATCAACGATTAGCCGTCACGGGCGGCATACAAACTGCAAGCAATCAGATACTGTCAGACGTCGTGTGACAGTCGAGAGTCTGGCTGACCCAAAGGGCACTCACTGACCATGGATCTTGCTGATATTTTGTCTCAGGACGCCGTGTTGCCACCGTTGAATTCGGCCAACAAGAAGCAGGCGCTGTTGGACCTCGCCGAAGCTGCCGGCAAACTGACCGGTCTCGGACCACGCGACATCTTCGATGCCTTGTTGCAGCGGGAACGCTTAGGCTCGACCGGGCTCGGCCGCGGAATTGCCATCCCGCACGTCAAACTCAAATCGCTGAAGCGGATTGTTTGCCTGTTCGCCCGCATCGCGACCCCGATTGCGTTTGATAGCCACGACGACGAGCCGGTCGATCTGGTCTTTCTGCTGCTCGCGCCCGAGCATGCCGGCGGCGATCATTTGAAAGCGCTAGCGAGAATTTCGCGCCTCGTCCGAGAACCGGCAACGCTCGACAAATTGCGCGCCGCGCCCGATACCGCCGCCCTTTATGCGGTGCTGGCCGCATCGCCTGCGTCGCACGCCGCCTGACGGCGCACGTCGTCAAAAAACTCAGCCCCAATAGGTCAACGCGGCGAGCCCCAAGCCGCCGACGATGATTCGCCACCAGGCGAATGGCGCAAAACTGTGCTGCCCGATGAAGTTTATGAACCACCGCACCACGACAACACCGGTGACGAATGCAAACGCGCATCCGACGGCGATTTGCGTCACGTCAGCGGCGCCCAGCATGGCCCAGTTTTTATAGAGATCATAGGCGAAAGCGCCGGCCATCGTCGGCATGGCCAGGAAGAACGAAAACTCCGCCGCCGATCTCCTATCCGCTCCCAACAGCAGCGCGCCGACGATCGTCGCGCCCGACCGTGATACTCCGGGGATCATCGACACCACCTGACACAGGCCGATCTTGAGAGCCAGTGACGGCGGAAAATCCATGGCGTCGACGTAGCGCGGAGTAAGGGCCATCCGGTCGACGGCAAACAAAACGAGGCCTCCGAGAATCAAGGTCACGCACACCAGTTTGGGTGTTTCAAATAGAACGTCCTTGATGAAATCGTGCAGGAGGGCGCCGAACGCAGCGGCCGGCAAGAACGCTAGCAGCACGGCAAGAACGAACCGTCGTGCGCGGGCATCGCTTGGCAAGCTGGTGGCGATATTCCACAGCTTGGCGGTGTAGACCGTGACGATTGCGAGGATGGTCGTAAACTGGATAAGAATCTCGAACGCGTGCCCGGGTGAATTGATCCCAAGAAAATGGCCAGCGAGTAGCAGATGCCCCGTCGAGGACACGGGTATAAACTCGGTCAGCCCCTCGATAAAGCCGAGCAGCGCCGACTGCCAAGTTTCCATAAGATTGGGTCCCCAAATCGGTGTCGCGATTCCCGACCGTGGTGGGGTATCCTGATGGCAGCCCGGCGGCAATACCGGCTGGCGTAAACGTCGGCCGCCTGTGGCTTCAAAGCGCCGTAGCCAGAAGATTTTGAGTAAATCGGTGCGAGAACGGCGAGCACAAGCGAGGTCTGGAGCGTGAACCGGCTGATCCATTTCCGGCTATGTGGCCGCTCCCGGTCGATACGGCTGGTGCTTGGCGAGCTGGCGATGCCGGTTGACCTCGACGAAGAGCTGCCGTGGAGCTGGAGAGCGGACTTTATTGCCATCAATCCTTCCGGCGAATTGCCGGTGCTGATCATCGACGATAGCCCGCCGGTGTGCGGTGTTTACGCCATCAGTGAATTCGTCGCCGAGATCGCAGCCGGACGCGATGCTGATCTGCGCAGTTTCTCGCCGTTTCCCGGCGACCCGCTTGAGCGGGCGGAAGTGCGCCGTCTGGCCGATTGGTTCCATGGCAAACTGCGCCGTGAAGTGAGTGACGACCTGATTGCCGAGCGCGTGCAGAGCCATCTCGACACGGCGAACCGCCACACACCCGACCCGGACCGGCTGCGCGCCGCGCGCACAAATCTGCGCTATCACCTCAGCTATATCGACCATCTTGCCAACCAGCGTGACTGGCTGGCGGGGCCCTCCATGAGTTTTGCCGACCTGGCAGCGGCCGCCGAACTATCGATCGCCGACTACCTCGGCGAACTCAACTGGGATCCTCATCCAAACGCCATATCCTGGTACATACGCATGAAATCGCGGCCGTCGTTCCGCGCATTGCTGGCTGACAAACTTGCCGGAACAACGCCGCACGCAACCTATGCGGATTTGGATTTTTGAGATCGCGATATGGCGCGGGCAACCGAACTGCGAACCGAACTTGAAGCCGAGGCGCGCGCGCTCGGTCTGGATGCGGTTGGAGTTGCGCGCCTTGATTGTGACGATCCGGCAGGCGCCCGGCTCAAGACTTTCCTCGCCGAAGGCCGGCACGGCGACATGGACTGGATGGCGGCAACCGCCGACCGGCGCGCGAGCCCGCTTGCGCTCTGGCCGGACGCTAAATGCGCCATTATCATCGGCTTGAGTTACGCGCCGGCCCACGATCCGCTATCGATCCTGGAAGAGCCGCGGCGCGGCGCCATTTCGGTCTACGCCCAGGGCAGCGACTATCACGATCTGTTCAAGAAAAAACTCAAGCAACTCGCGGGGCAATTTGCGGTCAAGTCGGGCGCGGAGGTGAAAGTCTTCGTCGATACCGCGCCGCTGATGGAAAAGCCGCTGGCGGCGACCGCCGGCATCGGCTGGCAAGGCAAGCATACCAACCTCGTATCGCGCGAGCATGGCTCGTGGCTGTTTCTCGGCGCGATTCTGACGACCGCCGACCTCGAACCCGACGCACCGGAAATTGATCACTGCGGGTCGTGTACGCGCTGCCTCGACGTTTGCCCAACGGCCGCGTTTCCCGCGCCTTACCAGCTCGACGCGCGCCGCTGCATCGCCTACCTGACAATCGAACACACAGGCCATATCGCGCGCGAGTTCCGCGTACCGATGGGCAACCGCGTCTTCGGCTGCGACGATTGCCTCGCCGTGTGCCCGT
>JANORU010000608.1:0-3130 GCA_031415475.1 Hyphomicrobium sp. | reverse complement strand
TTGCTCTCAAGGTTGCGGTCACCGATGCCGGCAAAGTCGAGCACTTCTGGCTGACCAAGATCACCCGCAACGGCGACGAGCTGTCGGGCGTCATCAGCAACGAGCCGCAGATGGTCAAGTCGGTCAAGATCGGCGAGACCTACAAGTTCTCAGCCGACAAGATCTCCGACTGGACGTTCAAGCGGAACGGCAAGCTGGTCGGCAACGAGACCATGCGCGCGCTCCTCGGCCGGATGCCGGCTGAGCAGGCCACAGCCTACCGGTCGATGTACGAGAAGCCGTAATAAGGCTGTCGCAGTAGATTTGAAGATCTGGAACGCCGGGCAAAGTGCCCGGCGTTTTTTATGGTCTACGCTTCAAGTGCTGCGCGGATGCGCTGGGCGTGATCGGCCAGCACCGCCTGATCTTCCAAATTGCCGGTGTGGGGCTTCAGCGGCACGCCGTCGTGGCGCGGGATAACGTGAACATGAAGGTGGAACACGGTCTGACCACCGGCGCCTTCGTTGAATTGATTGATGGTCACGCCGTCGGCGTTGAAGGCCGCCTGCACGGCTTTTGCGATCCTCTGCACCACAGGCATGAGCCGGGACAGTGTGGCCGCGTCAGCATCGAGCAGATTTCGCGACGCCGCTTTGGGGACAACCAGCATGTGACCCGGCGCTTGCGGCATGACATCCATGAAGGCGATTGTGTCCTCGTCTTCATAGACCTTGTGGCACGGGATCTCGCCGCGCAAAATTTTGGCGAACACATTGTTGGCGTCGTACATGGCGGCCCCTCGGTAACAATCCAAGCCGCGAGTTAGGTGGACGGCGCGTGAGCCGTCAAGCGGAGTGCCGATGTCAGTCGGTCTCTTGAGCGGCTAGTTTCTTGTAGGGCGCGAATTCGCTGAGCATCTCGTTGCTTTCGGCGACGCCGCGGCGTTCCTCTCGCAGGAACCGGTCGACGGCCGCGCCCAAACGCTGGTCCTGGAACCAGTGGGCCGAATAGGTGGTGACGGGCACGTATCCGCGCGTCAGTTTGTGTTCGCCCTGGGCGCCGGCCTCAACGCGGGCGAGGCCCCGCTCGATGGCGAAATCCATGGCCTGATAGTAGCAAAGTTCGAAATGCAGGCAGGGCTGGTATTCGGTCGAACCCCAATAGCGGCCATAGAGACACTCGCCGCCGATCAGGTGCAGGGCGCCGGCGATCGGCTGTCCGTTTCGATTGGCAAAGACCAGAAGGCAGCGATCCGCTACCGCCGCGCCGAGCTGGGAAAAGAAACGGCGGTTGAGATAAGGGCGCCCCCATTTGCGGCTGCCGGTGTCGATGTAGAAGGCGTGCATCGCATCCCAATGACCCTCGGTGATCTCGCCTCCCGACACGCGCTCAATCGTCAGTCCATCGCTCGCCGCTTCGGCGCGCTCCTTGCGCACCATCTTGCGCTTGCGCGAGGCGAGCGTCGCCAAAAAGTCGTCGAACGAGCGATAGCCCCGGTTCGGCCAGTGGAACTGTTGACCTGTACGCTGCAACAGCCCGAGTGCGCCGGCTCGCGTCCACTCACCTTCACTCAAGAACGTGATGTGCAGCGACGAGGCTTCGAGTGTTTGCGCGACGCTTTGCGCCGCCGCCAAAAGAGTGCCCTCGCACTCGTCGAGGTTGGCATCAGGAGAGACAAGCAGCCGCCGCCCGGGAACCGGCGTGAACGGCACGGCGCATTGCAATTTGGGATAGTAGTTTCCACCGGCCCGCGTATAGGCATCGGCCCAGGCGTGGTCGAAAATGTATTCGCCCTGGCTGTGGGTCTTGACATAGAGCGGCATGACGGCGGCGACGCCGCCAGCTTCCCGTTCGAGCACAATGTGCTGTGGCAGCCAACCGGCTCGTTCGCCGGTGCAGCCCGACTGTTCAAGGGCCTGAAGAAACGCGTGCGATACGAACGGATCGAATGTGGCGGCTTCAGAATTGGCGCAACGATCCCACGCACTGGCGTCAATATCGCCAATCCGGGGGAAGACTTTCGCAATCAAACTGTCAGTTCCGTCCATGGCCCTTTCTCGACAGGCAATGACTTCCTATACTACGACGAGATACTACGTTGGGGCTGGATCGCTAGTACCCGGAATCATAAATGGCTAGTACGTCTGATCGCAGAGGCCGGGATGCCCGGCAGGCGCCGTCGCGAAGGCGATGCCGTCGCATCGTCGAGCGGCGGCAACGCACCGGGCGCCCGGGATCTGGGACCCTGCGGCGGTCTGCAAGGATCGCTGGCGGCGTCGCGGCGGCTTGCCGATGGGCAACATCGCCTGCGCCACCGCTCCTGGCCAGCGATCCTTGGAGACCGTCAGCCGTGCTAGCCATTTATGATTCCGGGTACTAGCCTTGCAGCAGGAGACGTTCATGCGGATTAGGCCCATCATCGGCGCTTTTGTTGCGTTGACTGTGGCGTTGGCGGGCTCGGCCGTGGCACTCGACGACAGCGGCGGCGTGAAAGTGCCCAAGCGATCGATTTTCCGCAAACTCGTCTCGGCCGAGAAGATCGAATACACCTCGGGCCTTCAATACAACGAAATGACCCGGCAGGCGTTCCAGAAAGGCAAGCTGCTGGAGCACGACCACGCGACGGTCAAGCGCCTGCAGCGCATTGCCGATTATCTGCTGCCGCATACCCATAAATTCAATGAGCGGGCCAAGGACTGGAAGTGGGAGATCAACGTCGTCGACGGTCCGACGATCAACGCCTTCTGTATGCCGGGCGGCAAGATCGCCTTCTTCACCGGCATTCTCGATCAGTTGAAGCTGACCGACGACGAGGTGGCGATGATCATGGGTCACGAAATGGGCCACGCCCTGTGGGAGCACGCGCGGGAACGCACAGCCAAGGTCAACATCACCAACATCGGCAGCCGGATTGTCGGCAGCATTCTGTTCGGGCAGGCCGGCGAAATGATTGGCGCTGCCGGGTCAAGCCTCGCGGCCTTGAAGTTCTCGCGCAACGACGAAACCGAAGCCGATCTCATTGGCATGGAATTGGCCGCGCGTGGCGGCTACGACCCGCGCGCCGGTGTCACCCTGTGGAAGAAGATGAGTGCCTCCGCCAAGGGCGCGCCGCCGGAATGGATGTCGACCCATCCGTCCGGAAAGACGCGCA
>JANORU010000607.1:0-4216 GCA_031415475.1 Hyphomicrobium sp. | reverse complement strand
CCCGCAGCGATTGCCACCACGTCGTATACAGAGTTTCCCCGGACGAAGCGAATTCACCACTCGCGTCTGACCACTTCGTTCTTAATTTTGAGGCTTGTCTGGGTCCCGGCCTGTTGCGCTCCGCGCAATCGTCGCGTCGTCGACGCGCCGACGCCGGGATGACGATATGGAGGGAGCTGTACGCATGCGGCGCACTGAGAGTTCCGGGGGGAGTTCCGGGCAGGGAGTTCCGGGGACCCGTGACTTATCTCAGTGCGGATGATCATCATTAAGCTCAGAATGTTTCCGAAAAAACGTGATGTTGTGATTGCGCGATGCCGCTCGACTTGGGGTGCCGGCCCTCGCTGCGCAGCCATGCTCCGCGCCGACGCCGGGATGACGATGTGGGGAAAGCGGGGCTCGCCTCACGAAGTCGGCGGGATACGCGCAGCTCAATCCGCCCTACGGCGCTGAGAGTGGCTAGCGTTCACACCAAAAGATGTAGCCCCGTCCAACACCCAGTCCTGGAACGGACAAGTCCAACAGATATTATTTACCACGAATAGCTATAATTTACTTTGTTTATGAACCTAGTTTTAGCTCCTGCGGGTCCATTTCTAGATCATTAGAGTTTTGGGTGCTTAGAAACATGAATAGCATTTCCAGTCTCGCAAATGATCGCCGCGGAACGGTGACAGTGACAGCTGCGGTTCTTGCGACCGTCGTGCTCGCCACAGTCGGTGTGGCGATTTCCTATTCAACAGCCCTCCACGAAAAAACCAAACGTCAGGAAGCTCTGGATGCCGCCGTTCTGGCAGGCGCCATTCTGACCGATGCAACAGACGAAGAGCGCATTGCGGCAGCTCAACGCACCTTCACGGCCAATTTGGACGCTGGTGGGTTTGCGATTGGCAGTTCGACATCGATCGATGTCGTGTCCAATGGAGCGGCATTCCTCGTACAAAACTCGGTTGTCAGCGGCCGCTCGGAAGCCCAGGTCCGGAATTTCTTCTCCGGCATTGTTGGCAGTGATGTCGTCACCGTCGGTGTCGAGTCGGCTGCCGCGGTTTCCCGTTCGGATCCCGTGTGCGTACTTTCGCTCGATGACGTGAGCGCGCAAGGCATCGAAATTTACGGAACGGCCCAGTTCACGGCGCGCAACTGCGCGGCTCAGGCGAATTCAGCCGATGGCGAAGGTCTCAAGCAGTACGGCGGCGCAGTCGCCCGGGCCCGTCAATTCGGAGTGAACGGCGGTTACAGCGGGACCGGTTTCTACCCGCGCCCGACGACGGGTGTCCCCAAGATCATCGATCCCTTTGCCGCCATCCCCGTGCCGGCAATCGGACCGTGCGTCGATATCGCATCGAAGCTGATCCATACGCCCGCCATACTTGAGCCCGGCACGTATTGCGGTGGCATTCGCATAATGGCCAACAGCCAGATCATCATGCAGCCCGGCGTCTACCTGATGCTCGATGGTCCATTCCGCATCGATTCCAATTCGACTGTTGACGGCGACGAAGTGGTGATCGCCTTCACGGGCGTCGATAGTACGCTGTATCTCGGCTCGGGCGCCATCGTCAATCTGACCTCGCCGGTCTCGGGGCCCTACACCAACATCCAGTTTTTCCAAGACCCAGCGTCGAGCGCCGATCAGTGGGTGAGAATGATGGGCAATATCAAATTGACGTTCGATGGCGTCATGTACTTCCCGACCCAGGATGTTTGGATCGGTGGCGGATCGGTCATCGAGGCGAAATCGCCATCGTATATCTTCGTTACTGAGAAACTTTGGTTCCAGGACAATAGCGTGATCGATGTCTGGCAGGAAAACAGCCGCGGTCTCGATGTCCCTGTTCCCTCGGCGAGCTTGTCTGGCCGTCCGGCGCTGGTCCGCTAAGCGGCTTCAATTTTCTTTGGGTTTAAACCCCATAAACCACCGCCCCGCCCGTCAGGCCCGCTCCGGCGGCGCACAGAAGCAGCTTGTCGCCGGCGTTGATGGCGCGCGTTTCAGCGTGAAGCGAAAGGGTCAAGGGGATCGTGGCAGCTGAACTATTTCCGTAGAGCGCAACGCTGGAGAGCATTTTGTCATCCGGCAAACCCAGCCGGTGCTGGACGGCATCGATGATGCGCGAGTTGGCCTGATGGGGAATGCAGGCGGTGATGTCGTTGAGGGCTAGACCTGCAGATGTAAGCGCCGCGGCCGCAGACGACGCCATCATGTCGACGGCCTTGGAAAACACCGCGCGGCCGTCGCGAATCAACATCAGGGTGTCTTCTGCTTCGAGCGACGCTGAGAACGGCTTGCGGCTGCCGCCCGCAGGAATCTGGATGAGATCATACGCGCTACCGTCCGACGCGAGTTTGACGCCGAGCACGCCAGTGTTTTTGCGCTCGCTCGGCGCGATGAGTGCGGCACCGGCTGCGTCGCCAAATAGCACGGCGCTGGAGCGATCATTCGGGTTGGTCCGGCGGGAGAGAATGTTGGCGGCGATCACCAGAACGGGCGCGTTGTGGGTGCGGGCGAAACTATCCGCAAACGTCAGAGCGTGGAGAAAACCGGAGCAAGCGCCAGCCATGTCGATGGCACCAGCGCCGTTGAGGCCAAGCCGATGCGCCACCAGCGGCGCCGTCGGCGGCAGGAGATGGTCCGGTGTCGAGGTTGCGAGAATGAGAAGGGCCACGCGGTCGCGGCCGAAACCGGCGCGGGCCAGCGCCATCTCGCCAGCTTTGACGGCAATATCCGACAGGGCTTCGCCGTCGGCGGCGTAGCGCCGTTCGCGAATGCCGGTGCGTTTCGCGATCCAGCCCGGCGTCAGGCCAAGCCGGGTCTCGATCTCCTCGCTGGTCACGCGCCGCTCCGGCGCAAAATGGCCAAGCGACAGAATGGTCGACCCCATTGCCGGCTTATCCTTGTGGCAACCGCCCGACCGCCTCGGCGATCACGGCGTATATTTTGTCGAGGTCTGCGGTCGAGGTGCAGTACGGCGGCATGATGTAGATCGTGCTGCCGAGCGGGCGCAGAAGAATGCCCCGCTCGATGAAATGTGCGTAGAGCTTCGGCCCCGCTTCGGCAAGGTATCCGGCGTCACGGGCTGCGATGTCGAGAGCGGCAATGGTGCCGATCTGGCGGACGTTTACGATATTGGGCGCGTGGGCGAGAGCCGCAAGACGTGGGGCGTGGCCCTCCGTGATCGCGGCGATCCGGTCGAGCACCGGTTCGGTTTTCCAGATCTCGATGTTGGCGTTGGCGGCTGCGCAGGCGATCGGATTTGCCGTGTAGCTTGAAGAATGAAAAAAGGTTTTGGCGCGGTCGGTCGAATAGTGGGCGTCGAATATGGCGCGTGTGGCGAGTGTGGCAGCAAGCGGCGCCGATCCGCCGGTCAGGCCTTTGGCGAGGCAGAGAATGTCGGGCGCGATACCAGCCTGCTGGCAGGCGAACAGAGTTCCCGTGCGGCCCCAACCGGTCATGACTTCATCGGCGATGAACAAGACGCCATGCTTGCGGCAGATGGCGTGCATCCCGGCGAGGGTCTTGGCTGAATAGATCCGCATTCCGCCGGCGCCGAGGATTAACGGCTCGACGATCAAGGCGGCTGGTCTGTCCTGGGCTTTGCAGGCCGCTTCGAGCGCGTCGAGGGTCGCTTGCTCGTGTCGCTGCGATGGAAACGGCAGGCGCGTGACATCGAACAGCAGCGGCTCATAGGCAGCGTTGAAGACGCCGCGCGCGCCGGCCGACATCGTGCCAATCGTATCGCCGTGATAGGCGTGGTCGAGCGCCAGAATGCGGTGGCGCGGAGTGCCGGTGTTGCGCCAGAAGCCGAGCGCCATTTTGAGCGCAACTTCGACGGCGGTCGAGCCGGAATCCGAAAAGAAGACGTGGTCGAGACCTGCGGGCGCGAGATCGATGAGGGAGCGGGCGAGGGTTTCGGCCGGCTCGTGGGTGCAGCCGGCAAAGATCACCTGATCGAGCGTTGCTGCCTGCCCGGCGATGGCCGCGACGATCTTCGGGTGGCAATGGCCATGCGTGACGACCCACCACGACGAGATGGCGTCGATCAGTGTGCGGCCATCGTGCGTTTCCAGCATCGCGCCGTGAGCGCGGGCAATATCGAGCGGCGCAGGCGCGGTCGCGTGCTGCGTGAACGGATGCCAGACGGGCGACTTCGAGCCACTCACGCGAAGTCCTCGAGCTTGAAGTTGGCGGCGAAGGCGGCGCGCAGGCTTTCCGCATTGA
>JANORU010000606.1:0-3867 GCA_031415475.1 Hyphomicrobium sp. | reverse complement strand
ATCCGATCGTCGCCCGCGCGCTCGATCGCATTTTCATTCTGCACGCCGACCACGAACAAAATGCCTCGACATCGACGGTGCGATTGGCCGGGTCGTCGGGTGCCAATCCGTTTGCGTGCATCGCCGCCGGCATCGCATGCCTGTGGGGTCCGGCGCATGGCGGCGCCAACGAAGCCGCCCTCAACATGCTGCAGGAAATCGGCACCGTCGACCGCATCCCCGAGTTCATCGCCAAGGCCAAAGACAAGTCGTCGGGCTTCCGGCTGATGGGCTTTGGCCATCGCGTCTACAAGAACTACGATCCGCGCGCCAAGGTGATGCAGAAGACCTGCCACGAGGTGCTCGACGCGCTCGAAAAGCACAATGATCCACTGCTCAAGGTGGCGATGGAACTTGAGCGCATCGCGCTTCAGGACGAGTACTTCATCGAAAAGAAGCTCTATCCCAATATCGATTTTTATTCCGGTATTACGCTCAAAGCGATGGGCTTTCCTGTCGACATGTTCACGGTGCTGTTCGCAGTTGCGCGCACCGTCGGCTGGATCGCGCAATGGAAGGAAATGATCGAGGATCCAGAGCAGCGGATCGGCCGGCCGCGCCAGCTGTACGTTGGCCCGAAGCGCCGGGACTTCCCCGCGGCCTGATCATTCATTGAACCTTGCGCCCGTGCTCGGCGTAACGGAGCACGATGCCGGCGGCGATGTCGCTCGGCTTAGCGCCGTCCCCGGCCAGGATCGGACCGATACGCTCGAGCCGCTGTTCCTGCGTCCGGCGTTCCTCGCTGTCGCCGAGAAGCGGCAGCACGGCGGCGGCGAGTTTTTCGGGCGTACAGTCCTGCTGAATGCATTCCGGATAAATGTTGACGCCCGCCACCAGGTTGGCGAGTGCGATCGACGGCACTTTCAAAAGAAAGCTAAATTGCGCCGCCAGCGCATCGACCTTGTAGGCGACAACCGCCGGCGTTCCGGCGATTGCCAGTTCGAGCGTCACCGTGCCGGATGCCGCCAGTGCCGCCGTCGCGAGGCGGAACGCCATGAACTTGTCGTCCTCGCCCTCGATCAGATGCACAGGCGCCGGCCAGTGCGCCACGGCCGCCTCGATCACGGACCGGACGGCGGGCACGACCGGAACAATAATCTGCAGACCCGGAACATCTTCGGCGAGCCGGGCAACCGCGCCAGAGAACGGCGGCAGGAGCCGCGACACCTCCGATGCACGCGATCCCGGCAACACCACCAGCACCGGTTTTTCGGGATCGAGACCGAGACGCGGGATCAGCGGCTTTGGATCGACGCCAGCGATCCAGTCGACGCGCTCGCTCAACGGATGACCAACGAACGTACAGGCAGGTCCACCCAGCCGCTCATGCACTTCGGGCTCGAACGGCAGCAGCGCGAGCACATGATCGATATATTTGCGCATCCGCCGCGCACGCCCCGGCCGCCACGCCCACACACTCGGCGACACGTAGTCGATGATCGGCAACGACGGCCGGCGGCGGCGAATGCGGCGCGCGATCGGGTGCGTGAACTCGGGGCTATCGATAATGACTACGGCATCGGCTTCGGCCGCGAGCCCAGCGCGCGTCGTATCCGAAATGCGCTGCAGAATTCGCGGCAGGCGCGACAGGATCGACAGCGGGCCCATGACGGCTACTTCGTCCAGTGGAAACTGCGAAATCAGCCCCTGTTTCTCCATCAAGGGACCGCCAACGCCGAGATAGCGAACGCGACCGGCAAGCCGCCGGTTAAGAGCCGCCATCAGTTTGGCGCCGAGTGCATCGCCCGACTGCTCGCCAGCGACCATGAACAGACGCAGATCGCGGCCCTGCGAAACAAGCGCAGTGCGCACCGGCTGAGGCGTATCGGAATTCGATGTGACACTGGTCATGGTGACGAACCGCGAGGCAGTTCGATCAACCGGATGCCGGCCCGCCGCGCCGTCTCATTGATTTCATCCCGGTCATGCAAGGTCGCCAGCACGCCGCACCACACAATACACGCCAGGCCGGCTTGACTGGCACGGCGCACCAACGCCGATGTCGGCGGGTGCCGTGCTGCTAAGCCCAATGCGCCCCGCCGCGTCGTGGCGCCCCATTGCCGCAGGCTCGCCGAGCGATCCAGCAGCGCTTCGACACCTTCACCGGCCTCAACAGCCAGGACATGCCCTCGAACAACAATCGCCGCCGTCGAGCTGAGTTCGGGCCGCAAGCTGTCAATGACATCGAGCGCCATGTGCGCATCGCGGGCATTGCGAGTCCGGGCGCCTGCGAACCGGCGTTTCCAACCACTCGGCTTGGCGACGGTGACAGGCGGCGGTAGCCAGGTTTCTTCGACGCCGGCTACAAAAAGTGCGGCAGCGTCGGCTTCGCGGATGAGTGCGGCGCGTTCCGCCGCCATCGCGCCGCCGGCCTCAACGACGATGCCGCTCAATCCAGCGCGGACCGCGTTGCGCACCGTTTCCGGGCCGATGACCGGCAAATCGATGCGCCGCTCCTGGCCGGGTTTCGGCCGTTTGACGAGCACGCCGCAGCGCTCACCCGAAGGACGCAGCCCCAACCGCCGCAACATGGCGTCGGTGCCTTCCGCCGCTTCGACCGCTATGATCCGTCCGCCATCAACCACCACGGCTTGGCCGACATCGAATGGCCCGAGCCGGCGGATGGCTTCAAATCCGGTGGCAATGTCGGGGCCGAGGCCGATCGGCACGGGCTGCGAGCCAAGCGGGCCGCGATCGATCAGCAGGCCGGGCGCGACATCGGCGGGGCCGACAACGCGCATGCCATGGCGCTCGAAAAACCGGATGACGCGGCGCAGAACCCCGTCGTCGCCGCCCGAGGCGACGATGCGGATGATTTCGGGCAGGCTGCGAAAAAAACCGAGATCGGTCTTGAGACGCCGGAGATCGGGCCGCTTGACGCGGCCAACGATCACCAAATCTTCGACCCGCGCCGCTTTGAACGACGCCAACATCAGCCCGACCTGCCCCCAATTGGCGGAGGTGACATCGTGGCCAACGAATTGTTCGATTTCCGCTTCGCCGTCGATCGCTACGACATGGACCGAATGACCATGGGCCGAGGCCGCATCCGCCACCTCGCGGGGAAGGACGCCGCCGCCCGCCAAAATGCCGATAGATCGGGTGTCGCGATGCATCCGATCGGTTCCACTTCAAAAAAGCTTACCCTTCGCCGGCGCCCTTTGGCGTGCAGATTGACCGCTTGCCGCCGGCCCGAATGAAGTCGACGATTTCCAGCACGATTGGGTGATCCTGGAACTCGGCGATGACATCTTCAAGGCGTTCCATAAGTGTACCCTCTGCCGCGAACATCGCCCGGTAGGCGCGGCGCAAATCGTGGATCTCAGCCCGCGAGAAGCCCCGCCGCGTCAGGCCGACGATATTGAGGCCGGAGAGATACGCCCGGTTGCCGAGCGCCATGCCGTACGGGATGAGATCGTGTTCGAGGCCGGACATGCCGCCAATGAACGCATGCGCCCCGACCCGCGCGAACTGGATGACGGCCGCGCCGCCGCCGATGATCACATAGTCGCCAACCGAGCAATGCCCGGCCAGCATGACGTTATTGGAAAACACGACATTGTTGCCGACCCGGCAATCGTGACCCACGTGGCTGTTGGCGAGAAACGCGCAATTGTCGCCGATGCTGGTCACCATCCCGCCGCCTTCGGTTCCGGGATTGATGGTGACACCTTCGCGAATGATGCAGTTGGCACCAACCGACAGCGTCGAAGCCTCGCCCTTGTATTTCAAGTCCTGTGGTTGATGGCCGATCGACGCGAAGGGAAAAATCTTGGTTTTGTCGCCGATCGTGGTCAGGCCGGCGACCACGACATGGCTGACGAGTTC
>JANORU010000605.1:0-2625 GCA_031415475.1 Hyphomicrobium sp. | reverse complement strand
GCCACCGCTCGGTGCCGAGCGCGTCTATCTCTCCGACGACACATGGCAGGATGCGGTGCTCGACTTTTTGCTCAAAGCCGAGCGGATCGTGATGGTCGCCGGCAAAACCCATTGGGTGCAATGGGAGTTGAACAAGGTTCTCGAACAGCGCGGGATGGGCAAACTTGTCATGGTGCTGCCGCCGGAAAGCGCCGACGAACGGACCGCACGATGGAGTAACTTGCGGCCCCCGCTCGAGGGCACGGCGTGGACCAGCGACCTCGCGGATATCGACGCCGCGCGTGTTCTCGCGGTGGTCTTTGGGCCGACAGGTGCGACGGCAATCACCGGCGGCAATGTCTACGAGTCCGATTATGAAACCGCACTTCGCGTGGCGACGTATGTCATGCAGAACCCGCATTAAGGATGATGCTGAGGCCCTGTAAATCTTCGACCTAAGTGCCCATCTATGATACAAATCGGGGTGCAACGGAGACTTAAATACAAAATGAGCATCGCGACCGCAGATCCGATGACAGTTCGTGCGCGCGCAAGCCGGATTGCCGGCGTCGACATGGATGCGCTGAAGGTCCGAGACAACTGGACCAACTGGCGCTACCTCGCGCTCAATTGGTTCGTGATCATCGCAACGCTGGCGTTCGCGCTGTGGGCCGAAGGCGCCGTGCGCGCGGCCGGTTACGGCTGGCCGGCCATTGTGCCGATCGTGCTCGTTACAATTGTCATCATGGGCGCCTCGCAGCATCAGCTTGGCGGGGCGATCCATGAAGGCACGCACTTTCAATTGTTCGCCAACCGGACTTTGAACGAAGCCGCATCCGACTGGTTCGGCGGATTTCCGATCTATACCTCGACCCATCACTATCGCCTGCACCACATGGCGCATCATCAGTTCGTCAACGATCCCGAGCGCGATCCGATTTATGCGCAGGCCGAGGAGAGCGGCCATTGGCTCGATTTCCCTTTGACGCATGTTGAACTCGTGCAGGCTTTGCTGCGGCTGATCTGGCTGCCGAACCTCTTCGCCTACACGGTCGCACGCGCCCGTCACAGCGCGCTTGGCATGGGGCGCAATCCGTATGGCGATCCGAACAAAGTCGGCCATCCGCTGGTGCAGTCTTTGGGTATTTTGTTTGCCGTTGGCTTTCCAGCGGTGCTGATCGCGATGCTGCTGGCCGAAGTCAGCGCGACGATTGTAATGAGCGTGTTCTTCGCCATCTGGGCGGCGGCGGTCATCTTCTATGCCGTGGTCCCGGAAGAGTGGTATCCTGGCGGACACCTGAAGCCCGTGTTCTCCAACAGTGTCGCCTCGATCAGCCGCATTTCGTTCATGGCGCTGCTGTACGGCACGCTGACCGCCATCGATCTCACCGGCTACAACAGGGCCTGGATGTATTTCGGGCTCTATTGGGTTGTGCCGCTGTTCACGATGTTCCCGGTGTTCATGATTTTCCGTGAGTGGATCCAGCACGGCAATGCCGACCGCGGCCGCTACACCAACTCGCGCGTGCTGATGACCGGGCCGCTGTTTCGCTACGCTGTGCTGCCGTGGGGCATGGATTATCACCTGCCGCATCATCTCATGGCGTCGGTGCCGCACTACAATCTGAAGCGCTTCCACGAGCTGCTGAAGCAGGACCCGGAATACGCGGAAAAAGCGGTTGTGGTCGAACGCCTGTTCGGCAAAGCCGATGACGCGACCGGCCGGCCGACGGCGTTCGGCGCGCTGCTGGTCGAGCACGCGCCCAAGCATCGCGAAGCCGTCTATGTCGACGACAACGTGCTGGAACAGGTGACCATCGCCGATCAAGCCGCCGTCGACCGGGAATCGCGGCTGTCGCAAGCGGCTGAGGATCAGGTGGGTGAGGTGGGTGAGGTGGATCAAGCCGATCCGGCGCCCGAGGCCAAGCGTTCGGCGGTTTAGGTTGGGGCAAGCCGGCTGGGGTGGCGAGATCGAATTCAGCGCGCTGGTCCGGCTTTAACGTTAAGAGCGCCACTGAACACCTGACGACGTGGCGTAAGCCATAGCAACTGGCACGGTGGCGTAGGGTGTCATTTGCCTCGCGGCACGCGAGGCGTATTGCGCCGTATGGCAACGCGCGTTGGAATCCCTGTTGTATACCAATCCCACTGGTCTCGACGTTCGCCGCGCGACATGATCGAGATCGACAGACGTGCGGCGCATTACGGCTCGCAGGAGGGCGAGCCTAATACGCCCTACAGTGCGTAGGATGTGCGGGCTACGAGCTTATTGTTGGCGCGGCTCGGCCGCGACGCGCGCGATCGGCGCGTCGACATCGCGGAGCGATGCTCTGCATCGACGCACCGACGCCGGTATGACGGTATGGGGAGAGCGGAGCGCAACACCAACCGCTTCGTCATCCTCGCGAAGGCGAGGACCCAGTCAAGCATCTGCATAGCGCGCGAATCATTGCTCGCGCTGTAGTGGTTTCTCTTATCGACTTCGGCTTGGACGGGTCCCGGCCTGTCACGCTTCGCGTGATCTGCGCGTCCTCGACGCGCCGACGCCGGGATGACGGAATTGAGGGAGCGGTGCGAGCCTACGGCGCATTACGGCTCGCAAGGTCGCGAGTCGAATAACGCCCTACAGAGTCGGGGGTGTGCGGG
>JANORU010000604.1:0-6741 GCA_031415475.1 Hyphomicrobium sp. | reverse complement strand
GCCGGCGTTGCCGAAGTCGAGCGGGCCATCGGGCTGGCGCAATCCGCCGACGCCACGTCCCAGAACCTGCCAGGTGTCGCCGGCTTTGGAGGCGGGTGCGCCCAGCGCCGTTACGACCTTGGCGGTGTTCAAAACGTCCTCGGCCTCGAGCAGGCCCTTGATCGTCGTACGGCCAGTGGATAACGCGCCGAACATCAACGCCCGGTGCGAGATCGATTTATCGCCAGGAACGCGGACACGGCCCGAGAGGCCCTTGGCCTTGTCGGCGGCTAGCGGCAGGGCCTTGGCGGGGGACGAACTCGTCATGCGTCAATGGTCTTTCAGTTCGGCTGAATTGGACGGTACAGAGCCGGACTTGTGGTCGAACGCGTCCTAGCGCGCAGCCCCAATCGGGCGGCATAGAGCGGCTAGGAACGGGCCCTGTCAACGTGACGCCCCGCCCATTGTGCCCGATCCCGGCCCACGCGCCACAATTGCTTTTGACAGGCGCCGCGGCCTGTGGCAGACCCCGGCCTTCTCAGAAATCCCGAGGGTTTGGACATGTCCACGAAAGCTTCGCGCGGGACCAAACGCACCTGCCAAAGCAATGAGTGCGGCGCCCGTTTTTACGATTTGATGCGCGAACCGATCGCGTGCCCGATTTGCGGCACGCTGTACGTTATTGCGTCGTCTCCGACAGCGGTGGCGGCCATGATCGCGGAAGAAAAGGCGGCCGCCCGCAAGGCCGCCAAGAAAGTGGACTTCCCGGTCGTCAAGGAAGTCGCCGACGAGGCAGCACCCTTGGCCGAGGGCGAGGAAGCGTTGGCCGATATCGAAGACGCCGAGGAAATTCCGGCTGAAGAAGACGAGACCTTCCTCGAGGAAGAAGAGGAAGAGGGCGGCGATGTTTCCAACATCATCGGCGGCCCGGTTGCCGAAGGCGAAGAAGAGGTTTGAGAGCAACCGCGTGACGCGTTGCCTCTTGATGTTTTGAGACTGAACGCCTAACAGAAACGCTTCTGATCGGGACGCGCCTCACCAGACGCGCAAATGCCGTTCAGGATCGGCGATTATGGGGCCATAGCTCAGCTGGGAGAGCGCTTGCATGGCATGCAAGAGGTCAGCGGTTCGATCCCGCTTGGCTCCACCAGCCTTCGCCCTGCGGGCTACGGCTCGGCAGGCTGGACTTGCGCCCTCGAACCCGCAGGGCGAAGGCTGCCGCGCCGAAGCGCAGCGAAGGCGGGCGTTCGACAATGAAATTCGTTTATATTCTTAAGAGTTTGGTCGATGCCGAAAGGCACTATGTCGGGATAACCGACGATCTCGACACTCGCTCGGCGAAACACAATTCCAATGAAGTGCCCCACACCGCTAAGTTTGGTCCGTGGAAAGTGAAAACTTATGTCGCTTTCTCCGATGAGCGACAGGCCTTTGCCTTCGAGAAATACCTGAAATCTGGCTCCGGTCGAGCATTCTCCAAAAAACGCCTTTGACCGCACTGAGGGCTTCGGCCCGGCAAGCCGGTCTTGCGCCCTGAAACCCGCAGGGCGAAGGCTGCCGCGCCGCAGCGCTTGTTACTGCTCATAACGCCGGCGCGCCACCTGTCTTGCTGTTCATGAAACGCAATAGGACCTCTGCAAGCGACAGGCCGTTGATGTCATCTTTGTCAAGAGTAGCAAGGGCGCCGAGCTTTTCGAGTTCTGCCTTTCGCCGGGCCGTCATGACCCCACTGACAATGACAACCGGAGCTGTAAGAGCGAATCTGTGCAGCGTGTCGAGCGACGTCTTGGCTCTGCCGAACGGCGGCAGGTGGTCATCAAGAAAAATCAAATCGGGCCGATTGTAGCGCAGATCGTGCACAGCGGTTGCGAGAGCGGTGAAACAAATCACGACTTGATTGCCCCCCAGCAGAAGCCGAAGCAGCGCCGCAATATGATCTGCTTCACGGCTTTGATCGTCAATGATGGCAATAACACCGAGCGGCGGTGCCTCGGCAATTGCCTTGAGCAACTCGCTTCTCCGGCTGACGATATCGGCGCCATTGCGTTCGAAAGCCACGTGATACGTCCGCCAAATGTCTGGTCGTGCGTAGGGAAGGCCCACCCGGGAGTCGCGGGGACGAACCGGGTGGGCACGACAGCTGGCAGTGCTTCTGGATCGCCACCAGCCGATCGATCCTTGCATCCGGTCATATTGCGATTTGGTTGCCCCATTTTCGTATCGGGGGAATATCAGTCTTGAGAATGAGCGCCGGCTATGGGCCGATGGCAGGCAAAGCGTACTGCTCCAGCTGCCGGTAATGAAAAGTTGCCGTCGCACGTGAAGCTGCGGTTGGAACGAAAAAACCCCGGCAGCGATGCCGGGGTTTTTCGATTGCTGGGCGTCTGCCGAGATCCCTCAGAACTTGGCTTTGACCGTCACGTACGCCGAGCGCGGCGCGCCGGGCGAGATGTTGTTGTTGTTGTGTGCCGACGCAAAGTACTCCTCGTCGAAGACGTTCTCGACGTTGACCTGCGCCGCCCAGTTCTCGTTGAAGTCGACATAGAGCGCTGCATCGACCCGCGTGAATTCGGGCAGCCGAACGTTGTTGTTCAACTCCGCGAAGCTCTCGGTCTGGTGAATGACGCCAACGCCAACGCCAAACATCTGCGTGATCTGATAGCGGTTCCACAGCGAGTAGACGTTGTGCGGTACGAATGGCACTTCGTTGCCGATGTTGGCCGGATTGCCCTGCTCCACCTCGGCGATCTGTTGACCCCAACCGGCCGAAATCTGCCACTTGTCGGTGACATAGCCGGTGAGCGCCAGTTCGCCGCCTTCGGTGCGGGTCAGACCGACCTGCTCGCCTGAGAACGGGCCGGTTGTCACGATCTGATTGGTGCGATCGAGCTTGAAGATCGCACCGGTGAAGAACAGCCGCGGTGCCACTTCCCACTTGAAGCCAATTTCGCGATTGAGAAATCCTTCCGGTTCGAGTGTATCGCCGTTGACCGTCGTCAGATTGTTGAATTGGTCGCCAGCGCCCGGCAGGAAACTCTCCGAAGAACTGACATAGATCGACAGCGTATCGAGCGGTTTGAACACCACGCCGATGCGCGGCGACCAGACGTCGTCCACCCTTTCAAAACGGTCGTCATTAAGACCATTGCGGAAGGCGAGGTCGAAGCGATCAAACCGCAAACCGCCGATGATCTCAAGATACTTGGTGATTTCCAACTGATCCTGGAAGTAGCCACTTGAGATATCGAGTTCGGTGTGACGTTCGCGATTGCGGTTGTTGAAGAACACCGGCGTAAAAGTCGTCGGATCATCGAACGGAACCTTAATCGACCCGCCGCCATCGACGGCGCCGAAGCGGGCGTTGTCACGGATGTTGTCGGTCGTCTGGCGTGCGAACTCAGTGCCGGCGGCAAACGTGTGGCGAATCCCGGCGCCCATGTCCCAACGATAGGTGACGTCTGTCTGGTTGATGAAGTTTTCACGCAGTGTTTCGTCGCGATAGCCGCTGATCGTAACTTCGTTGGTCACCTCGTCGACAGCACTCGACGCAAACGTATTTGAATAGACCTTGTCATAGTCGGCGTACGAGGTGTGATTGCGTAGGTTGATGCCGGTGTCGGTGCGGTGCTCGATCGTCGCCGTCACAGCATTGCCCTCGAACTCGGCTTTGCTCGCGTTTGGATTGCCAAAGAAGCTCTCAATCCGGCCGCGTGACGGGCTGCCATCGAATGAAGGCACGCCGCGGTCGACCGTGCGATCGTCCTTGTAGTATTCGTAGCCGAGCGACACTTTGGTCTGGTCGGTGAGCTTGAAGGCCATCTTTGGATTGATGCCGTAGCGTTCGAGTTCGAAGAAATCGCGGAAGTTTTCCGAGTCTTCGTACATCGCGTTGAGCCGGAACGCGGCACCGCTGCCGATGCTGTCGCCGACATCGATCGTCGTGCGGGCACGCTCGTACATGCCGGCGTTGACAGTCACGTCACGCACGCGGTCGCCGTCGGCCTTTTTTGTGACGCGGTTGATGACGCCGCCGCCGCCGCCGCGTCCGAATACCATCGCTGCCGGTCCTTTGAGGACTTCGATGGCCTGGACGTTGTATAGATCGCGGTAGTACTCGGCGTCATCGCGAATACCGTCGATGAAGAAGTCGGCCGTGGTCACCTGGCCGCGGATCGAGATCTGATCGCGATGGCCTTCACCCTGTGCGACGGCAACGCCCGGCACATAGGCGAGGGCCTCGCCGACGGTCTCGCTGCCGCGATCTTCGGCCTGCTGCTTGGTGACGACGGAGATCGCCTGAGGAATATCCTTAATCGGCGTGTTGGTTTTGGTGGCAGTCGACGTGCCGGTGGCGTTGTAGCCACTGATGCCGGTCGTGCCGGTGCCAGGCGTTCCCGGCGGCGGACCATCACCCCGCGACGACTGTGACGATGCAGCGGGATCGGCAGCTTCATCAGCTGAAACAACAGGTGGCTCAGCGGGCGCTGGCTTCTTCGCTGCAACCGGCTTGGATTTGACCTTAACTGAGGGAGCGGGCTTCGGCTTAGCGGCCTTCTTCTTCGCGGCCGGCGCCGGGGCGTCGGGCGTATCATCTTCGCCCTCGGGGAGCGGCGCTTGACCCCCTGCGGAGTTTGGAACGAGCCCGATCGCGGCGGCTAATGCGAGAGCGCTGAGGCTTGAGACAAGTCTCAGTGAACGGCTGGTGGTCCGTGCGGGAGTGAACGTGAACAAGCGGGCGTCGCCCGCGCAAGGCGTCGTAAAAAACATTGGTTCCCCCAATGGTCGAGAGTCAAGGTCTCGAAATTAGGCGTCGGCTGTGAGGCAAACGAAGCGTGCGCGTGCACTCTTGTGATCAATTTGTGGCAAGCAATTCGATCACGTCAACCGCTATGAATTTGAATTATTCCAGCTCGAAACTACCAGTGCCGGAATCCCGCTGCCCGGCGTCGAACTCCAATACAATGGTGAGCGGACGTGGCTTGCTGGCAACAGAAAAGGCGCGCTCAGAGCGATCGCACGAAGGCGAGCAGCGCGTCTCTCTCGTCTTTTGAGAGAGCGGCATACCCATCGCGCGCTTTCTTTGCCTCGCCGCCATGCCAGAGGATGGCTTCCTCGATCGAGCGGGCGCGGCCATCGTGCAGGAAGAAGGTGTGTCGGCTGACCGCTTGCGTCAGGCCAACGCCCCATAGCGGTGGCGTGCGCCATTCGCGGCCATCGGCGAGGCCTTCGGGCCGATTGTCGGCGAGCCCTTCGCCCATGTCGTGCAGCATCAGATCGGTGTACGGCCAGATCGACTGGTTGGAGAGTTGCGGCTGACCGGCGACGGCGCCTGTCTTGTGCATCGGTGTGTGGCACCCTGAACAGCCGAGGTTGCCGAACAGGACTTTGCCAGCGAGGACGTCAGGGCGGCTGGGCGCGCGGCGCGGTGGTACGGCCAGGTTTTGCGCATAAAACACAACCAAATCGAAGAATTCGGGGCCGACTTCATAGCCGCTGTGGCGTTGACTCGCGCCATTCGGGGCATCCCGGCAGGTCTTTTGAGCGGAGCTGCATTCCCCGGAATGGGAGGCGGCAAAAAGCGGCGTCGAAAGACCCATATCGCTCGAGAAAGCTTCCGCACTCTGCTGACGGATGGTGGCGTTGCCGGCTTTCCAGCCGAACCGGCCGAGCATCACCTTGTCGTCCGTGATCGACCAGACCTCGTTGGTGCGGCCGGAGATACCGTCCTTGTCGGCGTCGTCCGGGTCGGCCTTGGCGCGAATGGCGGCTTCGGGAATGGCTTCGAGCAATCCGAGCCCGATCATCGGCGGGGCAACGCGCGGTGAGAGCATCACATTCGGATGCAGGGCGCCGTACTTGGGATCGCTGACCGAATAAGACGGCTTGCGCAGCGTGACGACGGTGCCGCCTCGCAACTTTACCGGCACCTCCGCGTAGTCGATTTTCATCGAACCTTCGCGGTCGAGACCTTGAATGGCAAAATTCTGCAGCTGCGTGCCATAGATTGGCTCGCCAATGGCATTGACGCGATGCTCGGCGAGCAAGCGCTTGTGCTCGCCGGTCTCGGGCGGGATCGACAGCCGCAGAAACATCGATGCCGCTTGATCGGCCGGGTCGTTAGGGTTCGGCGGATGACCGCGGCCGTCCTTCAAATGGCAGTTCTGGCAGCCGCGCGCATTGTACAGCGGTCCAAGACCGTCGGATGAATCCGTGGTCGCTGGCGACGACACCCACAGCTTGCGGAATATCGAATTGCCGAGCCGGAACTTGCCTTCGTTCTCGAAGCTGATGCCTTGCGAGGGTTGCGAGAACGCGTCGCGATTGACCGTGCTGCGCTTGGTCGTGGCGCTGCCGCCGGGCTTATCCTCGCCGGGTTCGAGCTTGGCGAGCGCTGCCAGTGTTAGGATCGCAGGTGGTGTTGCCGCATCTTCGACACTTCGCGCAGGCCGGCTTTGAAGCACTACGCCAATGAGCAAGGGCAAGAATGCGCTGGAAGCGATCCATCGCGCGGCTCCCATGTCGAATTGCCGGTGTGTCATGACGCTAGTGCCCAATGACCCAATCGCCGCTGCACAACCCGGGTCAGGAAGTAAGATTCGCAAGCCCTGGCGAGGCTCGCGAGGCACTTGGAGAAGCTCCCCCTGTCCGGATGCGCAGAGGTAAATTCTTGACGGGCCCGTTTGGGCCGTTGGTCAATAATTCACGACCGTGCGCATACCCAGGATTGCCGCATCCTCAACGGCCTTTGTTCCGCTGTCGTCC
>JANORU010000603.1:0-1963 GCA_031415475.1 Hyphomicrobium sp. | reverse complement strand
GTCAGGCTGTCGATGTTGTAGCCGCGCGCGGTAAACAGGCCGATGACGCGGGCCAGTACGCCCGGCTCGTTATCGACCAAAACGGACAGCGTGCGCGAGACAACCGCCTGCGCGGTCTGCGGGCTCGGGTAGTGGGATTGTTTCAGCGGATCGGACATGGAATGTCTCTCACAGGGTACGGAAGGTTTCGACGGGGACATGGCCAGCGCCGTAATCGGCGATGGACCACGGCTCTTCGAGTGCTGCGTCGCGCCAGGCGACGAACGAGCGATGGTTGGTGATCGTGTCGATATAGGCACGTGTCCCGGCGCCGACCGGGATCTGATAGGCGTCAAGACGCGACGCGACCGGCGCGTACATGGCGTCGGCGGCGGAGAACGCGCCGTAGAGATAGGGGCCGCTTGTGCCGAACTTGGCGCGGGCCTCAGTCCAGATGGCTTCGATGCGGGCCACGTTGGCCCGGACATCGTCAGACAGCTCCGGCGTTTTGAACCGGGCACCCAAATTCATCGGGCAGACTTGGCGCAGGGCTGCGAAGCCGCCGTGCATTTCGTTCGAGACGGCACGGGCATGGGCGCGCGCCTGCCGCTCACGCGGCCAGATCGGTTTCTCGGGCAATCTCTCGGCCAGATACTCGATGATCGCCAGGCTTTCCCACACGGTCACGTCGCCATCGATCAGCGCCGGTACTTTGCCCGATGGCGAATGCTCGAGGACACGCGCCTTGCTGTCTGGCTGTCGCAGCGGAATGATCGTTTCCTCGAAGGGAATGTCAAACGCATGCAGCACCATCCACGGCCGCAGCGACCACGACGAATAGAGCTTGTTGGCGATAACGAGGCGCATGGCGGTCAGTTCTTGTCTTTGGTCTCGGGTTTTGAACTGGCGCCAACATTGGCCGGCGGATCGATGTTGGGAAACACCGCCTTCAAGAAAATCGGCAGTCCGTTCTGGTCGACCAATTGCTTGAAGGCGTTGGCATCAACCACCGCCACCTTGTACTGGGTGAAAGCGGCGACGAACCGCTCGCCCATACCCTTGGCGATCATCTCGGGCGACGGCGCGTTGAGCTTGGCGAGCTTGTCCTTAGGGAGTCGCGCGTAGATGTTGGCCAGCACCTGGCTGTGCATATAGTCCTGCGCCATGCACGCTTCGAGGCCGGACGTGAAGGCGCTGGCGAGGGTGTGGGTCTTGTAGCAGTTGGCGAGGAATTTCAGAACGCCTTGCGAGCCTTCGCGCCGGTGCAGCGCACCGAGGCGGACGGCCGAGTCCTTGATGTTGGCGGTCCGGTCCCAATCGGTTTTGAGCGGCGGGAGATCGGGCGCCGGCGCATCTTCGGCGCGCACGGGGGCGAGTGCGAAGGTGAGCGCGAGGGCGGCGAGTGTCAGACCAGCCTTGACGCGTTGCCTCACACCAGCACCTTGCCTTCTTTGCCGATGGCGCGGCCGACCTCTTCGTCGGTGATGTCTTCGCCCAAGAGCATTTCGTTGTGGGCTTTGCCCGACGGGATCATCGGGAAGCAGTTGGCGAGCTTGGCGACGCGGCAATCAAACATCACCGGACCTTTGTGATTGATCATCTCCTTGATGGCATCATCAAGATCGGCCGGGTGATCGCAGCGCATACCCTTCCAGCCGTAGGCGTCCGCCAGTTTGACGAAATCCGGCAATGCCTCGGTGTAACTTTGCGACAGCCGGTTGCCGTGCAGCAGTTGCTGCCACTGGCGCACCATGCCCATGTACTCGTTGTTCAGGATGAACACCTTGACCGGCAGATTGAACTGCACGGCGGTCGAGCATTCCTGGATGTTCATCAGGATCGAGGCGTCGCCGGCGATGTCGATGACCAGCGACTTCGGATGCGCCATTTGCACGCCGACGGCCGCCGGCACGCCGTAGCCCATGGTGCCGAGCCCGCCCGACGTCATCCAGCGGTGGGGCTCCTGGAACTGATAGAACTGCGC
>JANORU010000602.1:0-2602 GCA_031415475.1 Hyphomicrobium sp. | reverse complement strand
CCGACCGCGTCAAGCAGCAGATCGAGGACGTGATCGGCCTCGATGCGTCCGAAGCCGTCGGCGTATCCGCCAAGACGGGTCTCAACGTCGCCGCCGTTCTGGAAGCGATCGTCGAACGGCTACCGCCACCTAAGGGCGATGCCACCAAGCCGTTGAAGGCCATGCTGGTCGTTAGCTGGTATGACGCCTATCTCGGCGTCGTCGTTCTCGTGCGCATCAAGGAAGGTGTGCTCAAGAAGGGCCAGAAGGTCCAGATGATGGCCGCCAACGGCCACTACCAGGTCGATCGCGTCGGTATTTTCCGCCCCAAACAGGAATTGCTCAGCGAACTGGGTCCGGGCGAAGTCGGCTTTTTCACAGCCGCCATCAAGGAAGTCGCCGACACGCGCGTCGGCGACACAATCACCGACGAAAAGAACCCAACCGCCGAAGCTTTGCCGGGCTTCAAGCAAGCCCAGCCAGTTGTCTTCTGCGGTCTGTTCCCGGTCGATGCAGCGGACTTCGAAGACCTGCGCGAGGCGATGTCGAGGCTTCGCCTCAACGATGCCAGCTTCTCATTCGAAACCGAAAGCTCGGCCGCCTTGGGCTTCGGCTTTCGCTGTGGATTTCTTGGGCTCTTGCACCTCGAAATCATTACCGAACGGCTGCAGCGCGAGTTCAACCTCGATCTGATTACAACCGCGCCGTCGGTCATTTACAAGCTGATCATGAATGATGGCTCGACAATCGAAATGCATAACCCGGCCGACATGCCGGATGTCGTGCGCATTGATCATATCAATGAGCCGTGGATCGAAGCGACCATCCTGGTGCCCGACGAGTATCTCGGCTCGGTTCTGAAACTGTGCCAGGACCGGCGCGGACGGCAGAAAACGCTGACCTATGTCGGCTCGCGCGCCATGCTGATCTACGAATTGCCGCTCAACGAAGTTGTGTTCGATTTTTATGACCGGCTGAAAAGCGTGTCGCGCGGCTATGCCTCGTTCGACTACCACATCAAGAATTACGAGAAAGGCGACCTCGTCAAACTGACGGTGCTGGTCAATGCCGAACCGGTCGATGCGCTGTCGATGATCGTGCATCGCACGCGCGCCGAAAGCCGCGGCCGCTCGATGTGCGAAAAGCTGAAAGAACTGATCAAGCCGCATCTCTTCCAAATCCCGGTGCAAGCGGCGATCGGCGGCAAGGTGATTGCCCGCGAGACCATTCGTGCCATGCGCAAGGACGTGATTGCCAAGTGCTACGGCGGCGACATCACGCGTAAGAGGAAGCTGCTTGAGAAGCAGAAGGCCGGCAAGAAGAAGATGCGCGAGTTCGGCAAGGTCGAGATCCCGCAAGAGGCATTTATTGCGGCACTTAAGATGGACGAGAATTGAGCGCGTAGCGCTCACCCCGGGGCTATCTTTGTGCCTTCTCCCACGCCCGCCGCGCTGCCGCCCGCTCCTGGCGCAGCTCGATATCTTCCAGCCGGTAGGAGCCGGTATCGCACCATGGGTTGCCATAGTAGCCGTAAAAACCGTTGATCGGCGTGCAGTCGCGCACGGCGTAGGCGCGATCCACATTTCGCAGTTTGGATTTGGCATCGGCGCCTGCCGGCACGCCGATCAAGATCGGGCTTGCCGCCAGCAGCACCATCGTTGACGTTTTCATTCCTCAACCTCCTGACACCAACCTGCTGATGGCGCGCCGCTTTTCACGGGCGGCGTGCCGCGGATGTAGCGGCGCGATCATAGCCTTAGGCCAAGCCTTGCCCAAACACTTCCATTTTGGAACAGGTGCTTCATCAGCCACTCGATCTAGTCTTGCTCCAAAAGTGAGAATTGCGAAACCACGCCTAACTCCTCCACAAAAAGCGGCCGCGCTTACCTTGGGTTGAATTTTATCCGAGCATTAGCGTCGTGTCTGCTGAATTTGGTTTTGTCGCGGGGGTTTTAGAAGTCATGTCGAAAATCCGAATTGAACGCTTTCCGATCCAGGTCAAAAATCTCGGTAAATTTGGCGCCGACCATTTGTGGGTCACGTTCCAGCAGGATGAACTGGACGACGCCGGCGACACCCAGCATCGCTGGTACGTGATGGAGGGCACGGTTGCAGGTTCCTCACTCGGCGGCATCCTGGGCGTCGATGGCGCCGACGGCCGAACATCACTTGCCGACGCCAACGACATTCTCGATCCGGTCGCACTCAGGGCTCACCTCGGCAGTCCCGCGTCACGCGGTTCGCTCGTCCTGCCGCTCCTCGACACGTTCAATGCCTGGAGCGCGATGGCCGCGATCGCGCGCGACATCGATCGGCTGGAATATCCGTACTACGCCACCTCGGGTTCGGCCTTGTCGCTGCCGATCAGCAATTCGACGTCGGTGATCTCGTCCCTTCTCTATTATGTCGGCCTCGACATCCAGAATCACAGGCCGCAAGCTGCTTTCTATCGCTTTACGGCTGGCACTCACACGCTTCTTGGTACGTCGGACGACCAATCCCTCTCTCTTGGAGGACACTACGACACCATACTATCCGGCGATGGAGACGACAAACTCGAGGGCCGGGACGGCTTGCTCGAAACCGATAAATTCTATGGCGGTTTCGGCAACGACCAGGTCGC
>JANORU010000601.1:0-5201 GCA_031415475.1 Hyphomicrobium sp. | reverse complement strand
AGATCACTCGGATAACGCCCGCTGCGCTCGTACTGCGCCCTGTTTTTCGCCGTCCACATGTTCGCCCCCGCGAATCACCTCGCCTGGGGCAACAGAATCACAACTGATTCCAGTGATTCAAGAAACTTCCGGACAGGCTCTTAGAATTATGCAGCAAATAAAATAGTTCGCCTTTTATATTTTGGCGCTCCCTAGGGGGAATGACTTATTCATATATTCCCAAGCGTTAGCTGAAGGTTAGACAATCGGGCGTTCTGAGCAATGTCAGGGCGTTATGCGTTGCTGTGTCTAACCTTCAGGGTATACGGCCAACTAAGAGAGTGCGCGGAAAAAATTCCAGATCCTGCTCCTCGCTGAACCACGCGCACTTGATGTCGAAGAGCTTGAGACCCGGGAGGAGACGCGCCAGCGCAAGGGCGTAGATCGCGAGCTGGGCGATCGGCTTGTTGGTGCGCGCGTCGGTCTTGCAGTCGAGGATGTGCACGGCGCCGTTGCGCACCTGAAGAAAGTCGATGTGGCCGGTGATGGATCGCTCGGCCGCTCCCAGCCGCGGCGCGATCTCGATTCCGTACTGTTTCTCCAGCGCGCTGATGCCGGGTTCCGCGAGCCCTATCAGGACCTCGATCGTAACCGTGACGCTGTCGTTGGTGAGCATGAATCGCTGCAGTATGTCGTGGCGAAGCTTGTTGTTCCCCACGGCCGGAATAATCAGATCGGCGATGCGCTCGGCCGCGTTCTCCTTGCGGTTCACGATGATGCACGCGATATCCGCAAACTCTGGCCACGACCGGAACGGTCGTGGATCTAAAAGATTGTGAATCCGTGTTCGATTTTGAGAGCGGCCAAAAATCTCGCGCACGTATCTCCAAAGTCGGCGCTCACTGACGAGCGTCCTGGTTGATTGCATCAGCATTGGACGATCGTTAGTCAGCAATTAGGACCAATGGAAATCTTTTGTTCTCGACACTTTGCTAGCGTGTCCTGAGGCGGCGCGCAGTGCATTCGGCATGCGGGCCGCATGCGTTTCAGTATGCGTGAGGCCCGCGATGCCGCGGACGGAAAGTGTCGCCGCAACGGGGCGGCCGAACATCGATGGGCTTCTGAGCGGCACCAAGTGGGCAGGCGCGTCTGTCACCTATAGCTTGCCGACGCTCGCGTCTTACTACGAGTACGGCGGCGAACGCGATGACGGCTTCAAATCCCTCAGTCTCAGCCAGGCGAACGCAGTCCATAAAATCATCGCTGCGGTGGCGATGACGACCGGGCTCAGTTTCAGCCAGAAATCCGAAACCGGCGACCAGCATGCCGATCTGCGGTTTGCATCGACCAGCCTGACGCCAACCGCCTGGGCCTATCAGCCGGCAACGGAAGCTGAAGGCGGCGATGTTTGGATCAATGGCTCGAGCAGCTGGTTTGCGGCACCGGTCGCTGGCAGCTACGGATACCTGTCGCTGATGCACGAAACCGGTCATGCGATTGGCCTCAGTCATGGACACGAACCCGGCGAACTCGGCTCGGTGCCGGCGGCGCGCAATTCGATGGAATTTTCCATCATGACCTACGCGTCCTATATCGGCGCACCGACCACGCGCGGATTCCTCAATGCCCACGGCAGCTATGCGCAGTCGCTGATGATGGACGACATCGCGGCGCTGCAGGCGCTCTATGGCGCCGATTACAGCTCCCGCGCCGGGGGGACCGTGTATCGCTGGAATCCATTGACCGGCGAACAATATGTAAATGGGGCGGGCCAGGGGCGGCCGGTCGAGAACAAAGTGTTCCTGACCGTTTGGGACGGCGGCGGCAACGACACTTACGATTTCTCGAACTATTCATCGGGCGTTAGGGTCAATCTCAATCCCGGTGCGTGGTCGACCATTTCAATCAGTCAGCTCGCGGAGCTAAGCGGCGACGGGGCGCACCTCGCACGCGGCAACATCGCCAATGCTCTCCTGCATGACAACGATCCCCGCAGTCTGATCGAGAACGCGATTGGTGGAAGCGGGCACGATATGTTAGCCGGAAATGCCGGTAACAACATGCTCTCCGGAGGAGCAGGCGATGACACGCTCATCGGGGGCAATGGCCGCGACGTGCTGGTTGGCGGACGCGGAGCCGATCTGTTATACGGAGGCACCGGCACCGATACCGCACACTACGGCGGCGGCGCAGGCGTGAGCGTCGATCTCGTCACCGGCGGGACGGCGGGCGACGCGCTTGGTGATCGCTTTGGCGGGATCGAAAACGTCTCAGGCACGCTCTTCAATGATACCATTCGCGGCACTGCGGCCGCTAACGCGTTTACCGGTGGCGCCGGCAACGATATCGTTGATGGCCGGGACGGCAACGATATCCTCAGAGGCGGCGCGGGCGCTGACACTCTTATTGGCGGTGGCGGCTACGATACCATTGACTTCTCCGCCGCCGCGACCAGCGTGTCGCTCGACCTTGGCCTGGGTGGTCTGGCGGGCGAAGCCCTCGGCGATCGCTATTACGGCGTTGAAAATATTACGGGCTCGGCGTTTTCTGACCGGCTCACCGGCAATCTACTCGGCAACACGATCTATGGCGGCTCGGGTTGCGATGTTCTGAGCGGCATGGGCGGCAACGATTTCCTTGAGGGCGGGGCCGGCGCCGACCGCCTTTTGGGTGGAGCGGGAGCCGATACCTTCATCTTCCGTGCGCCCAGCCACGGCGGCGATGTCATCGGTGATTTCGTAGGCGGCGTGGACGTGCTGGCCATCTCCCGCGCGGCTTTCAATATTGATGCCCCGCTCGGGCCACTGCCGGCCGCGCATTTCGCTAACAGCACGAGTGCGCCTTACGGCATGCCGGTGTTCCGCTTCGACTCGGCCGGTCATATTCTCAGCTTCGACCCCGACGGCGCGGGTGGTAAGTCGCCGATCGTGCTCGCAATACTTTCAGGCGTCAGTGCCTACTCTCTCGCTGAAATCGTCTTGGTGTGACACTGTCGAAATTGTAAAAAAAAACGCGACTACAACCTGCCTAATCCATGGCTTCAAAATCTGCCACTTAGGCGCGAGTGTGTCCGCTCTGGCGGTGTTCACTAAATTCCGATTGCGGGCAATTGACAAACCTCCCCACTGAGCAAAAGTGGGGTTAGTTCTGTTATGTGCGTTTTTCCCGAGTCTCGCCCATCGTGCGCACTCTGTAAGGCATTCCATTAGCGCGCGGGCATCGAGAGCTGGGCCTGTAATTTGATTGATTTTTTTCGTTCAGCGGGGGCTGCACATGGCGTTTTTGAGATATTCTGTGGTTGCGGGAACTTTGCGCAAATTTTCGCAAAGTGCCGCGCTCCACGGGCTCATAATCGCAACGACAGTTCTATTCGGCGCAACGCCCAGTCAAGCTGCAAGCATCACACTCTCGTGCGGGACGGGCGCGACAGCATCGTCCACGATTGCGGGCAGCAACAACGACACTCTGACGGTGTCTGGCCTTGGCAGCGGCGGCTTTGTCAATTTCACGCTTACCAATCCGCCCTCTCCGAGTGCGGGCTCAACCGGCAAGGTCTGGGACACAACTCCCAATCCTGATGTTGTCGTTATCCCCACGACGGTGTTGGGCACGGGCCAATCCGTTTCAGGGGGAGTTTCCGTTTCGACAAGTTCGCGCGCGTTCAGGATCGAGCAGCTCGAAAACGGCAACGGCCACGGATTTACCTGGACGGCAACGTGCAAGAAAGATCAGTCCATCACATTCTCGACGCCGTCTAGCCAGACGGTCGGCACGCCTTTGACAGTTGCGCCGACGGCAACCTCAGGACTGACGGTCGCGCTCACGTCGAACACGACCAGCGTTTGTACGGTCAGCGGCTTTACTATTTCGATGCTGACATCGGGCACATGCACGCTCGTTGCAATCCAGGCCGGCAATGGGAACTTCCTTGCGGCACCCAACGTGACGCGCTCGTTCACGGTCAACAAAGCCAACCAGACGATCACGGCGTCGGCCGCGCCGACCAGCATTGCGGTGGGCTCGACGTCGACGGTTAGCGCCTCGGGCGGTCTGGGCACTGGTGCCGTTACCTTTGCTGTGCAGCCGTCCAGCACGGCCAGCTGCAGCGTTAATCCCACAAGCGGCGTCGTCTCTGCAACGACTTCGGGGTCATGCGTCATCCGCGCAACAAAGGCGGCCGATGCCGGCTACAATTCCGCAACGGCTGACGCCACCGTCACCGTTCTTGCGGCGCAGACGATCACCTTCAATCAACCCGCAGACAAGACGTTCGGCGATGCGAATTTTAACGTCACCGCCACCGGTGGTGGCTCAGGCAATTTAGTGACGTTCTCGACAGCCAGCGACGCTTGCTCGGTTTCGTCGGGTGGAGCCGTCACGATCAACAGTGCCGGCTCGTGCGCCATCACCGCCAATCAGGCCGGCAACGCCAGTTTTGCCGCCGCAGGGCCAGTCACGCGAACCTTCTCTATCTTAAAGGCCGATCAAGCGGCGTTCTCGATATCTGCCTCGCCCTCGCCGATTGAAGTGGGCGGCAATTCGCAAGTCACACCTACTGGTGGCACGGGCGGGGGATCCGTCAGCTATGCCGTGGCGCCCGCCAGCAGTGGCGTGTGCAGCGTTGGGTCGTCATCGGGCGCTGTCGCCTCAATAGGCGGCGTTGGCACCTGCACGATCGACGCCACGAAGGCAGGCGGCACGAATTATAATGGCGCGACGGCTTCGACCTCGATCCCGGTCAACGACACGACGCCGCCTGTTCTTGCCAATGTACCAGGCAATCAGACCGTAGAAGCAACGAGTTCTGCAGGAGCCGCTGTCACTTTCGGTGGCGCGACCGCGACGGATGCCGTCGATCCGAACCCGACGATCACGTATTCACATGCTTCGGGCTCGACGTTCCCGATCGGCACGACGACGGTGGTTGTGACCGCTGCGGATGCCTCGGGCAATACCTCGACGGCTTCGTTCGACGTAACGGTTGAGGATACGACGGCGCCGGTTCTTGCGAACGTTCCGGGCGATCAGACGGCTGAGGCGACAAGTGCAAGCGGTACGACCGTGACGTTTGGCGCCGCGACGGCAACAGACGCCGTCGATCCCAATCCGGCGATCACCTATTCACATGCTTCGGACTCGACGTTCCCGATCGGCACGACGACGGTGACGATCACGGCGACCGATGCGACCGGGAATTCGTCTCAAGCAACGTTCGAAGTCAC
>JANORU010000600.1:0-2357 GCA_031415475.1 Hyphomicrobium sp. | reverse complement strand
CTTGAAGCCGCGCGCGCCGGTGCGCAGCGCCGGCGTGACGGTGGGCCGCGTGAAGAGCATTTCACTCGACCAGAAAACCTTTCAGGGCCTGGTGCGCCTGGAGATCGACAACCACGTCAAGTTCCCCAAAGACACGTCGGCCAAGATCCTCACGGCCGGTTTGCTGGGCGACCAGTACATCGGTCTCGAACCCGGCGCTGATGAGAAGGAGCTCGCCGATCGCGATGTGATCAAGCAGACGCAGTCGGCGGTGGTCCTGGAAAACCTGATCGGCCAGCTCATCTTCAACAGGGCGGCGGATGCCGGCGGCAGCACACCTGCAGTTGCAGAACCGGCGCCGAAAAAATGATGAAGACCAAGCTGCAACACGCATGGGTACTCGCGCTGGCGCTAGCCGCTGGCGCCGTGCAGGCACAGTCGCCGAACGATCCGTTCGAGAAGGTCAACCGCGCCGTCTTCGGCTTCAACGAGGTGCTGGACAGCGCCGTGTTGACGCCCGTGGCCAAGGGCTACCAGGCGGTGGTGCCGGAGTTGATGCGCACCGGTGTCGCCAACTTCTTCGGCAACTTCGGCGACGGCTGGTCGGCCATCAACAATCTGCTGCAAGGCAAAGGCGAGGCCGCAGCGACGATGACGATGCGCGTGGCGGCGAACACGCTGTTCGGCGTCGGCGGCATCTTCGACGTGGCCAGCGACCTCGGTATGGAGCGGCAGAGCGAGGACTTTGGCCAAACGCTGGGGCGCTGGGGCATGCCGGCCGGTCCTTACCTTGTCTGGCCGCTGCTCGGGCCTTCCACGGCGCGTGACACGCTCGGCCGGCCGCTCGATCTGGCGTGGTCTCCGTCGCTGGCCATCAACGACAGCGGCGTCAACGTGGCTCTGAGCGTTCTCAACCTGGTTGACACGCGGGCCAGTCTGCTCAGCGCATCGCGCGTCATCGACGGCATCGCGCTGGACAAGTACACCTTCATTCGCGACGCTTACATCGCGCGACGCCGCAACCTGGTGTACGACGGCAACCCGCCGGAGCTGCCAGAGGACAATGAACCGGCCCCTGCGTCTCCTGCGCCGCCGGCGGCCCCGAAGTAAACCCAGAGGCCGCCCGCGCGTTGTGGGCCTCGTGCCTGCACCCTCTGCGGGTACCGTGAAAGGAAATCCATGTTGTCTTTGAAGCGAACCCTGGCCGGCCTCGTCATGTCCGTGGCGGCTGTCACCGCGATGGCGCAAACCACGCCCGACGCCCTCATCAAGCAGGTGTCGACGGACGTTATCGACACCATCAAGGCTGATAAGGCGATCCAGGCTGGCGATCTCGGCAAGATCATCGCGCTGGTCGATGCCAAGGTGATGCCGCACGTGAACTTCCAGCGCATGACGGCGTCGTCCCTCGGCCGCCATTGGCGCACCGCGACGCCCGAGCAACAAAAGAAGTTGCAAGACGAGTTCAAGACCCTGCTCGTGCGCACCTACGCTGGCGCGCTGACGCAGGTCAAGGACCAGACGGTGCAGTTGAAGCCATTGCGCGCTGCGGCCGAAGACACCGAAGTCGTCGTGCGCACCGAGGTCAAGGGCAAGGGCGAGCCGATCCAGCTCGACTACCGGCTCGAGAAGGCCGATGCGGCGTGGAAGATCTACGACGTCAATGTGCTGGGCGTGTGGCTGGTCGAGCAGTATCGGGGCCAGTTCTCGCAAGACATCGGCTCGATCGGCATCGACGGCTTGATCACGAAGCTGGCCGATCGCAACAAATCAGCATCCAAGTCATGACAACCCCAAGCTTCCTTCGGTCGCCTCCCCCGAGGGGAACTCGGGCCGCTTGGGGCGGCCCGGCGCGGGCCCGAGGCTGATGGTCGCACTGCCCGCCAAGCTGAACATCGCTGAAGCGAGCGCGGCGCTGCCTGCGCTCGCTGCTCAGCTCGGGCAGGGTAGTGACACACTGGTGGTCGACGCGAGCGCGCTGAAGGAGTTCGATTCATCGGCCATCGCGACCCTGCTCGAGCTGCGCCGCAAGGCCCCTGGTCGCAGCTTCAGCGTTAGCGGTGCGCCCGCGGCGATGGTCGAGTTGGCGACGATGTACGGCGTGGCCGACCTGCTCGCCTTCAAGTCCTGAGATGACGACCCCTCGCCCGCTGCGCGGGCGAGGGGCACCACTACTCCGTTTTCGCGTAGCGCTTCGCACGCAGATTGCGTTTGATCTCGGCCAGCATCGGCCGCAATTCGCCGCCCAGCCGCAGCGCGACGCCCGTGGTCAGGATGTCGATGATCACGAGGTGCAAGAGGCGCGACACCATCGGGCTGTAGCGGTCGTAGTCTTCCGGGTGGTCGGCCGCGAGCAGGATGTGCTGCGCGCCGGACGC
>JANORU010000599.1:0-2008 GCA_031415475.1 Hyphomicrobium sp. | reverse complement strand
TCGGCCGGACAAAATTCCGCGCCGGCATGGACCTCTATTTCGAGCGCCACGACGGCCAGGCCGCGACCATCGAGGATTTCATCACCTGCTTCGAAGACGCAAGCGGCCAGGATCTCACTCAATTCAAACTCTGGTACACGCAGGCCGGCACGCCGGAAATCGTCACCAAACTCACCTATGACCGCTCTTCAAAAACGGCCGAGATAAAAATCGATCAAATGCAGCCGGCGACGCCCGGCCAGACTAAGAAGCTGCCGCTGCATATTCCGCTGAAGATCGCGCTTTATGGCTCGAACGGCCAGACCTTCCCGCTAGCGCTCGAGGACGGTAGCACGATAGAAGATGGTGTGCTGAACCTCACCAAGCGATCGGAAGTGTTCCGCTTCACCGGCATCACGTCGCGTCCCGTGCCGTCGCTGCTGTGCGGATTCTCGGCTCCCGTGCGTCTCACCTCCGAACTGTCGGACCGCGACCTCGAATTCCTGATGGCCCACGACGAGGACCTGTTCAACCGCTGGCAGGCGGCCACCGCCTATGCCATGCGCGTGCTGATCCACACGGTTTCATCACTCGCCCACGGCCGGCGCACCCATCGCGGGGCCGGCTATGCCCATGCCCTGGCGCTCGCCATACCTGATACGAAGCTCAAGGCCGCCTACCGCGCCGAACTCTTAAAGTTGCCGAGCCAATCGGATGTTGCCCGCGACATCGGCCGCAACGTCGATCCTGCCCTGATTTTCAAAGCCCATCGCCAGCTCGGACGCATGATCGGCAAATTGCTCGGCGGCGATCTTGAAGAGATTTACGCATCAAGCAGCCCGCGCGGCGCGTTCTCGCCCGACGCCAAGAGCGCCGGCAAACGCGCACTCCGCAGTACCGTGCTGACCCTGCTCTCCTACCGGGGCGAGCCCGACGACAGCGAGCGCGTCTGGACGCATTTCTGCAAAGCGACGAACATGACCGACGAGGCGCACGCCCTCGCTTTGCTCGCCAACGATACCGGCCCCCATCGCCTGAAGGCGGTCGATAGCTTTTACGAGCGCTGGAAAGGCGACCATCTGGTCATCGACACCTGGTTTGCGGCCCAGGCCCAGTCGGTGCTGCCCGACTGCCTCGAGACCGTGCGCGCCTTGACCGGCCATCCGCTGTTCAGCCACGCCGCGCCCAACAAGGTCCGCGCCCTGATCGGCAACTTCGCCATGCAGAACCCGCTGCAGTTCAATCGCCCGGATGGCGCGGGCTATGCCTTTGTCGCCGAAGAAGTGCTCAAGATCGACCGATTGAACCCGCAGATCGCCGCCCGGATGCTCGGTTGCTTCCGGAGCTGGAGGGCGCTGGAAGGCGGGCGGCGGGCGCTCGCCAAAAAGGCGCTCATTTCGGTTCAGAAGGATGGCAAGCTGTCCCGCGATGTCTATGAGATCGTGACAAAAATGTTGGACGGCTGAGCACGGAATAAAATTTCGCCTTGACCCCCATTATTCTCCCTCGACAGGCGAGTCGCGAATCAGTGAGTCTGGGGACAGCGAATCAGGCTGCGTACCGCTTCGAAACGCTGGGGCAGACTAAATACAAATCGAGGGGTTGAGGATGGCGGCGACAACGCGCGCCTGTCCACGGGACAGGTATGTGCCGGCTGAGGCCCACACTCTTGCCAATTCGGCCCGCTTAGCGGCGGGAGCTATCGCTGGGCGCCTGACCTTCGGCACCGCCGTCCACGCGACTGCAACCGCTCACCTTCTGGCCCTTGCCGCAACCGTTCTCGATCCCTCTCGCGCACCCCAACCGATTATCCTGGTCGTGACCGGCCTCCTGCTGGTGGTTCTCTCTCTAGCCAAGCCGGAAGCAAGCGTCACGACCGGGACTGAGTTTCAAGACACCGTCGCCTTCGCACCCGATGCCGGCGGTAAAGCGCACTCCCACACAGACCCGCTCGCCCTTGAGCGCCAAACCCAGCGCCTCGCCGAAATCGCCGATACCGCCACCCGCGCCCGCCGCGATGTCGAGTTGC
>JANORU010000598.1:0-1935 GCA_031415475.1 Hyphomicrobium sp. | reverse complement strand
ACCACACCGGCATCACCGAAGCCGCCGGAAGTACGCGGCTATACGCAAGGCTCGGGCTGGAACACAACGCCGCTCGATTTGGCACCACTTGGCGCCATTGATCTCGACGCCAAGCTCGCGCTCGGCCGCTTGATTTACAATGACATCAAGGTTGGCCAATCCGCTCTATCGGTCGCGCTCAAGGACCGATTGCTCAAAACCACTTTCGACGAGGTCCAGCTTTATCAAGGCCGCGGCAAGGGCACGATTTCGGTTGATGGCCGGCAAGGCAACAAAGCCAACGTCGGCGCCAACCTCGCATTCGACGGCGTGCAGGCACTGCCACTTCTCAAGGACGCGGCCGGCCTCAACTGGCTCGACGGCACCGGCAAGGTCTCGCTTAGCGTTGCCGGCGGCGGCGCAACACAGCGGCAGATCGTCGACGCCCTTGCGGGCAAAGCCGACATCAAACTCGCCAACGGCGCCATCGTCGGCATCAATATCCCCGGCATGATGCGCAACGTCAGCCAGGGCAAACTTGGCGGCCTTTCGAGTGCGCCGACGGAGAAGACCGATTTCAGCGAGTTCAATTCGACCTGGGCGATTGCCGGCGGTATTGCGCAAAACTCGGATCTTGTCCTCGTGAGCCCACTGCTGCGCGTCTCTGGTGCCGGCAAGGTACTGCTCGGCGCACGCCAGCTCGACTACACCCTGAAGCCAAAGTTCGTTGCGAGCTTGGACGGGCAAGGTGGCGAACAGAATATTTCGGGGCTTGAGATTCCCGTGCGCGTCTCGGGAAGCTTCGAGAAGCCGAAGTTCGTGCCGGACGCCAAAGCCCTGCTGCGCGACCCCAGTAAAGTGATCGATACCGTCAAAGAGATCGGCAAACAGCTCAAAGGCAAGAACGCCAACGAGATCCTGGAAGGGCTGTTTGGCAACAAAGGCCAAGGCGGAAACGCCGCGCCTCAGCCCGCAGCGCCGCAGCAGTGAAACGAATCACGCTTTCGCGCGGGCGCTCAGCGACAACTTGGCGACAGAACCGACAGCCGAACTGCGGCCGAAAAGTGCACCAATGGCTGCATCGCAGAACTGCTTTTTCGCCTTTAAAACTGCTGTTTTTCGAACACTCACACAACGCGTTAAAGATGTCTGAAACACAGCGTCGAAAAATTTTTGTCGCGGGGCAAAATTTTTCTTGCGTCGGGGGGGTGTTAGCCTCATATGCACCGCTCTCCGTTCGTCCACCTGCCCTTAAGGTCAAGGACTTGATCCCCACACCCCCAAGGTAAGGAGCGGACGGGTTGAATCTGTCTGCTGGTTGGGGAGGGTCTTATGGCCTATCAAGATGCCCTCTTCCAATTGGGGATGGACTTGACTCGTTCAAGCCCTGCCCATGAGGAAGATCTGTCGTGTGTTGCACGCGTCGAGCGTGCGGATCGGAACGGCTCTGCGGAGTTCGTCACAAAAACCATCGTCATCGACCTCGTCGGTGCCGGTCAACTCGCGTCTGTGAAGACGGCCGAGCGCGCCATTGCGCGCGCTTTGGACTTCGCACAGGCCAATCTCTTGAAAGCGAGCCTCAAGCGCGCCCCCAAAACGGGTGCGATCACCGGCTCGGTTCTGTTCGAGGGCGGTCACGTCGCGATCGAGGCTTGGCCGTCATCCGGTTATGTCGCGATCGACGTCATGGCCAACGGGCTGCGGCCCGAAATCGTCCTGACGGCGTTTGCCGATGCTTTTGAAGCGCGAGAAGCGATCGTGAAGAAGGTTCGCCTTCCAAGCGACGGCGCCCGCTACAAAAAGCCGGCCTTGACCGCCAAGAGTGGCAGCGCAACGAAGGCCGCCTAACCCGCGCCGCCCCAACCGTTTCAGACAGATCAAGGCCGTGGCGCGTCGCGTCACGGCCCTTGCTGTTTAGAGGGCCTTAGCCGCGCGATAGGCCCTTCGCTTCAAGTT
>JANORU010000597.1:0-4140 GCA_031415475.1 Hyphomicrobium sp. | reverse complement strand
TAGTCTTCGATCATCACCGGTTCGTCATGGGCGGCATAGCCGCCATCGACGCGAACGTACCACGACGGACCAGAGCTCATCGGCTCGACGAACGTATCCTTGAAGCTGCCACGGCTGACGCCGTTACCGTACAGATCGGCCGCACCAGCCGCAGCGGTGCCGGCCACTATCATGGCGGCGCTAAGCAACATCGAGGTACGCCAGAAAGCCATAGTGGTCCCTTTCGTCGTCCAGCCCGTTGCCCACTGAGAATCACGCAGCGGAGCACAAGCTTCTGACGAGGGACTTTGGCCGATAGAACTTAAGGGACGCTTAATCGCCGTCGCAAAACGGAACGGCTTTGCCGCCTTAACGGTTCGTTAAGCCGGGGAGCAACGCCGATCAGGGCCCTGGATTTCAAGCCGCCTGCGCGGCGGCCTTCACGGCGTCGACGATATCGCCTACGATGCTGTTGACGAGGCCCTCGTCGTCGCCCTCCGCCATGACACGGATGACAGGCTCGGTTCCCGACGGACGGATGACCAACCGGCCGGTGTCGCCGAGGCGCTGCTTAGCGCCTTCAATCGCCTTGAGGACGCGCGTGTCGTCGAGCGGCTTACCGTTGGCATAGCGAACGTTTTGCAAAACTTGCGGTAGCGGCGTGAAGCGGGTGCAAATTTCCGACACCGGCTTCTCCATGGCGACCACGCACGCCAGAACCTGCAACGCCGAAACCAGCCCGTCGCCCGTCGTCGTGAAGTCCGACAGCACGATGTGGCCGGATTGCTCGCCACCGACGTTGTAGCCGTGCTTACGCATGTGCTCGACCACATAGCGATCGCCGACCGGCGTGCGGATCATGCCGAGGCCGAGGCCCTTGAGATAGCGTTCGAGACCGAGGTTGCTCATGACCGTTGCCACGACGCCGCCGGCCGTCAGCTTGCCGCGCCGGTGCCAGCTTTCGGCAATCACCGCCATCAGCTGATCGCCGTCGACGATCTGGCCTTTTTCGTCAATAATCACAACGCGATCGGCATCGCCGTCGAGCGCAATGCCGATGTCGGCGCGCACTTCGCGAACCTTGTCGATCAGCGCTTCGGGTGCGGTTGATCCGCATTTGTGATTGATATTCCGGCCATTCGGCTCAACGCCGATCTTGATCACTTCGGCACCGAGTTCCCACAGTGCTTCCGGCGCCACCTTATAGGCCGCACCATTGGCGCAATCGATCACGATCCGGAGCCCGCTGAGCTTCATGTTCTTCGGCAGCGTCCGCTTGGCGAATTCGATGTAGCGCTCTTGCGCGCTTTCAACCCGCTGGGCGCGGCCGATCTTGTCGGCGGGCACGAGCAGGCTGTCGGACGGGGCGTCAATCAGGCGTTCGATCTCGCGCTCCACGTCATCTGAGAGCTTGTAACCATCCGGATCGAACAGCTTGATGCCGTTGTCGTCGAACTTGTTGTGTGAGGCCGAAATCATGACGCCGAGATCGGCGCGCAGCGAACGTGTCAGCATGGCAACGGCCGGTGTCGGCATCGGACCGAGCAGAAACACATCCATACCGACGGCGGTAAAGCCCGACATCAGCGCCGCTTCGAGCATATAGCCGGACAACCGGGTATCCTTGCCGATCACCACCCGGTGGCGATGCGACCCGCTTTGAAACAGCTGCCCAGCCGCCATGCCGACCTTAAGCGCCACCTCCGACGTCATCGGATGGGTGTTGGCGAGACCACGGATACCGTCGGTTCCGAAATAGCGGCGGGACATGTCGGTCGAAGCTCCCTGACGATCGTTCCTATGGGCCGCACTGTGCTGGGCTTGTCGTGCCGTACGCATGTTGCAGGCCATGTCACTTTGAATAGCAAACCGGCCCGGAGCCGCATACCACAACGTTGTAGCCGGGACACGGGGTCCCGCGACCGCAGTTCCGGACGTCTGGCAGATCATCCGGAATCAGATCATACCGGCTCTCTGCCAGTATGGCCCTAAGCTTTGACATGAAAAGAGGATTTCATGGCTTATTTTCTCGCAGTGGCGAACCGCAAGGGCGGCGTCGGCAAGTCGACCGTTTCGGTCATGCTGGCCCATGCGCTCGCCGCCTGGGGTGGCCAGCGTGTGCTGATGATGGATCTTGATTCGCAGTGCAACGCTTCCCTCATCCTGATGGGCGGCGAAGCCTGGAGTGCCGCCCGGCGCGAGGGGCGTACCATTTCCGACTACTTTTTTGACCTGTTCGACGAAACCCACCCCGAACCGCGCGATTACCTTGTCCACCAGACCGGCGACGTGGTCGACCAGGCCGGCAAGCCGCTGCGGATCTCCCTGCTGCCCGGCTCGTTAATGCTCGAGGACGTTCAAGGCGAGTTGTACGTCAAGGAAGCGCGCCAGTCGAAAGACCCCGAGACGGTTGGCAACCGGGTGCGCGGGCGATTGGAGCGATTGCTGCGCCGCTTTGAGCCTAATTTCGATGTCGTCATTCTGGATTGCCCGCCGGGATTGTCGTTCGCCGCGCTTGCCGCTCTCAAGGCGGCCGACCGGGTTCTGGTGCCGTTCCGGCCCGATTATGTTTCGCAGCTGGCCGTCGACCGGGTGGCACTGTTGATTGAGGACCGGCGCAATGGCGAGCACCTCGCCGAAGTCCCGCTCGACCAGCGGCGCTACGTCTGCCTCGCTAACTCGGTGCGCGAAACCGGCCGCGAACGCCTGCTGATCGACGAAATCGCCCTCGATCATCCGATGCTCGCAACGAGGATGCCGCATTCGGATGCCATCGCCAATGCCTTCGATTGGGATCCTCAGCCCAAGTCGATCGACCAGAAGTATGGTGCCGGCGCTGCCGCGTTGCGGCGGCTGTATGACGAATTGGCGGCCGGGGCAGCACATCGGATTGCAGCGTGACACGGCGCATGGAAACGGGGCGCACGGAAACGGATTAAACGCGATGTCCAAGACGACACGACAAATGTCGGGTGCGAGCCTCGCCAAGTATTTTCGCGAGTTGCTGGCGGCCGAGCAGAACTTGCCGGCCGAGAGCGGCGCGAGCTTGCTGAGGACGTTGCAAGCCGAACTAGCCCAGGTCCGCGTTCGCTTGCCGCTTCCCGTACGCAAGGCCCCGGCAGAAGCCGGCTCGCAGCCATTGTTCGATCCATTCGCGTTCAGCACCGTTGTCGTGCTGACCAAGGGTGGCGCGGCGGCGCTGCTCGAGAAGCTCAATACCATCGCGTCGCCGGATGATCTCAGAGAGCTTGCCCGCGCCCAGCATATTGCCATTCCAGCCGGCGCGGACACCGCCGGCGCATTGCGCGCGGCCATCATCGACGGCACGTCGCGCCGCATCGCCGACCGCAAGGCGGCCGCGAGTTAGAGCCTTTTGTGGCTTGGATTGATATCAGCCGAACGCGCCGGCCTTGGGCAACTTGGCTTCAACCAGATGGGCTCGAACCTCGGCCTCAAAGGCTTCGAGCGCGGCAACCGAACCGAACGCCCGTTCCGGCAGAGCGATGGCTGAACCGGGCTCGATCCACATCAGCAAGAGCCCGCGGGCCCTGCTGACATGCTGAAAGGCCGGCCACCGGTAGCGGACGGAGATGTTGCTCAAGGCCAGATCGAGCCCATCACCTGAGACTTTGAGGGTTTGTTCGCCAAGGGTCGGTCCATCGGGGCGTACCAGCCGGCGGCGCTGGTCGTAATACGTGATCCAAACGGCTGCAATGACCAATGCCGAGCCGAGAACCATACCAACCGCCAGCTCGATGGGTTCGGCTTCGCGATCGAGACTACGGCCAATCAGCGCGTTCGCGAGCACTAGCAAAAGCGCGGTCAAAACGACTAAAGCAGCGGCACGGACGCCCTCGCGCTCCCACCATGCCTTGGGCATATCCTTCAACAGCCAGTCACGGACGGCGAACTGATAAGCCGTCAACTCGTCGGCGGTCATCCTGAACGTCAGCTCCGTCATATCGCCTCCAGATCAGATCTAGAAATTTAAACGAGGCCCTTCTCGGTGCCGCGATTGGCGGCGAGCCAAACGGATATGGCTTGCCGCGTCTCGGCAACGTCGTGGACGCGAATGATCTGCACGCCCTGCGCCACGGAGTGCAGCGCTGCCGCTATCGAGCCCGGCACGCGGTCCCGGGCCCGCCCCGCCACGCCGCCGAG
>JANORU010000596.1:0-3853 GCA_031415475.1 Hyphomicrobium sp. | reverse complement strand
GCCGCCCGCATTCGAGCCTTGACGGACGCACGCCAGATCAGGCCTACTTCAATCCATTGCCAATCCGCTTGGCAGCCTAAACCCGGCAGACATTCCACTTATCAAAGCGGAAAATCTGTTCAGACAACCGGGACCAGCTCTACTCGTCCATATGTAACTGTACGTCTGCAAATGACGGCGGTCTGTAGATCACATTGCCGGCGATGTCCCCCACGACCACATCCTCAGATCGATATTCCCCGGGGGCGTTCAACAAAAATAATGTGCCGCTCCGGTGAAGTTCGCGGAGCGCATGCTCATTTGGGATTAGGGGTAGATTGTTATGTGGATCTTTACGCGCAATCAGAAACGTGACAAGCGCTTCAAGTACGTTGATCGTGTTGATGGCGTTGAGTTGCTCAATATGATGCGCCGCCTGCCCGTTTATCAAATCCCAATTGTCATCTTTCATGAGCATCCAACAAAAAAGCTCGGCTAGACCGAGCTTTCAAAAAGCCGCAGTTAATACTGTCTGTCAACGCCTCTTGTCGGGTTCGACGATAACGGAGGGAGATTCGTGTCCTTCGTTTAGATCGAGAAAGGTCTCGACCTCTTCACGTGTCAGACACGAGGACTTCGAACGAAGGCCCATAATCAAACTGATACGCTGTTCACGCCTTTCAGAGGGTGTAACTGTATGCTTGCGTGCCTTCTCGGCTATCTGTTCAAGGGTAAGTTTCATCGGTGCCTCCCAACTGATCCGCCCAGCTCTATTGGCTGATGTCTGGTTCAGCTTGCACACCCAAAGTAATAGAATCTGACTGCACATTCAAGATGTTAGTGAAATGCGATTCGTTTCAAAGGGTTAGCACTACCAATATCCTTGCCGCTGCCTTGAAACCGGGTGCGTCGTAGCGAGGCTTGCAAAACGCATCGCCAACCTACCGCTATCTTTGCTGCGATGATCGTCCATCCACGCGGCATGAGCGGGATGCTAATGCACATGGCGCGGACTCATGAAAAATTCCTTTGCAAGATCGACGGGTGTACCTCACCCCTCTCTCACCGGCACACCCAATCCATCGAGATAAATGAGCGTCGCTGCCTCAAGCAGCTCCTCGGCCCGCATCGGGATCGGACGGCGGGCGCGGTCGCCGCGACCAAACAGCGAGGCGATGCCGTGCGACAGCGACCAGATATGAAGCGCCACCATCATCACCGGCGGGCGCTTGTCGGCCGGCATGGTGGCGATCAGCGCCTCGCACGCCGATTTCAAAACGCCGAACGCCTTGTCGCCGGTGGCGTGCAGCTCAGGATAGTCGCTGAGCGCGAGCCCCGATTCAAACATCGCTGAGAAGTACGCGGGCTCTGTGCGCGCGAACGCGAGATAGGCCGCTCCAACGCGATCGAAGGCGGCGCGCGCGTTCGGCTGGCCGTCATTCCAGGCGCGTGCCAGCGCCTCGGCGAACAGGGCGAACCCCTGCTTGGCGACATCGGCGATCAGCGAGTCGCGGTCGCGGAAATGCCGGTAGGGCGCGGCGGGCGACACGCCGGCCACGCGCGCGGCTTCGGCAAACGTGAAGCCGGCCGGACCTTTTTCAGAAATGAGGTCGAGCGCCGCCTTGATCAGCGCTTCGCGCAGGTTGCCGTGGTGGTAGCCCTTGCGCGCGCCCGGTTCGTCGCCTTTGTGCCAGCTCATGGCGGCGTGTTTAGCCTATTCGGCGGGCGAAGGCACCTGCTGGAGCGTACAGGCCTCAACCCTTGGCGGCTTCAAAAGCTGTGATTTCGGCGGCGAGTTCGCCATAGGCCGGGCAGGCGGTGCCGCAGCGCGTCGCGATTTCGGCGAGCTCGGCTTTGGCTTTCGCGGGCAAGCGCTTAGCAAGATAGGCTTCGCCGAGATAGGCGCGGGCGACGACGAAATTCGGATCGACGCTGAGCGCCTGCGCGTAAATCGGCAGGGCGGCTTCGACGTCGCCGGATTTGCGGGTGGCGTAGCCGATGTAGGTCAAGACGCGCGCGTCTTTGGCCTTGCTCGCCTTGAGGTAGGTGAGTGCTTCGGCGTAACGGCCAGACTTCGCAAGCCAGTAGCCGGCATAGAATAGCTCGGTGTCGGAGGCGCTCGACGCGATGCGCGCGGCACACACCCGCCAGCTTTCGGTCGATTTGGCAAGCTGATCGCAGGCGGCGTTGACGGGGCCTGTATCTTTGGCAACGCGCACCGGCTCGGCGGTTGCGCCCGAGATCATGCCGGCGGCGGCCAAAGTGACGAAGACGTTCCCAGCGGCAATCAGCAAACGACCCATGTCTCTTGTCTCCCCCGCTCCCGGAACGCAATCGGCCCCGGAGCTGTTGTTCCGAGGCCGACATTGCCTGACACCGTTGCGGCCGCCAAGGGCCGGTTTGCCGCAACGGCAACATCGCTCTCCACTTTTTCAGACTGTCGAACGGCTCTCGAACGATGCGCCGCGAGTCCCCGCGGCAAGGCGCTTGTCTGTTGTGAACCACAGTTGACATTATGATAACTATGGTTTACACTTACGTCATGCTGAAAATCCTCGAAAGCGGGACGTTTCAGGCCTGGATTTCGAACCTCAAGGATCGCGAGGGCCGCGCGCGCATCAACGATCGGATCAGGCGACTTGCGGTCTCTGAAAACTTTGGCGACGCAAAGTCTGTTGGCGGTGGCGTTCAAGAGCTTCGATTGCACTTCGGTCCCGGATACCGGGTGTACTTCACGCGAAGAGGCGGGACCATCGTCGTACTGCTGAGCGGCGGCGACAAGTCCACACAAGCCCAGGACATCAAGCGCGCCAAAGAGCTGGCGAGAGATTGGAGATGAACATGGCAAAAGCGACAAAGGAAAAGTACCGCTCGTTCGATCCGGCGAATTACATCGAGACCGTTGAGGATGCCGCGCACTATCTGACGGCGGCCGCAGAAGGCGGCGACGCGGCACACTTTGCCGGCGCGCTCGGCGACGTGGCGCGAGCGCGCAACATGAGCAAGCTCGCACGCGATACCGGCCTGACGCGCGAGGGGCTCTACAAAGCACTCTCAGGAGATGGCAACCCCAGCCTCGATACGGCCATGCGGGTTTTGAATTCGCTTGGTATGCGAATTACGTTTGTCAAAGAAACAGCCCGGCGATCGCAACCAGCGAAGCGCGGCAAGGTAAGAGCAGCGGCTTGATCGCGCTGCTCTTGCATCGTGACGCGGTGGCCGAGATCGATGTCTTGAACCCTTGAATCCTAACCGCTCGACTTGGCCTTGGCCTGATAGGCTGCAATCTCGCGGGAGAGGTTCGTATAGGCCGTGCAGGCGGTGCCACAGCGGCCGGCGATTTCGTGGAGCTGGTCTTCGGCGCTCGCGAGGTCGCGCTTGGCGAGATAGGCCTCGCCCAGATATTCGCGCGCCAACACATAGTTCGGGTCGATCGACAGCGCCTTCTGGTAGTAGGGCAGCGCCGCGTCGACATGGCCGAGCTTGCGGGTGGCGAAGCCGGTCGCGTTCAGGATGCGCGGATTGTCGGGATTAGCGGCGAGGCGCAGAATGTCGAGCGCCTTAGCATACTGGCCGTCGCGCGCCAGCCAATAGGCGGCATTGTGGAGTTCGTCGTCAGTCGAAATGCCAGCCTTCGGTTTGCAGGCCGGCTTGTTCTTGTTCTCCGCTTTCTTGCAGTCGATCTTTTTCGGCGGGCCGAAATCATCGGCGATGACCGGCGCGGAAACGGACAGCATCGCTGAGACGGCCGTTGCGACGCCGAATGATGTGAGCGTGCGCATCAGGGACATGGACAACAATCCTCTTGCCTCAGGGTGTAAGGTGCGCGTGATCCAAGCTCAGGATAGCCGGTCAGCGCTGACAGGTAAACGGC
>JANORU010000595.1:0-5266 GCA_031415475.1 Hyphomicrobium sp. | reverse complement strand
ATGTTGGCGCCCTGACGCCGGAGAGCCTGGCAGCGCAAATCATCCCAGCCATCGAGGCTGCCAGGCAGAAAGCAGCGGCCGCTGCCAAATAGGCCGCGGCTTGACGGCACTACAGCGGGAAGAACTCGCCGCGCGAATGATTGAGGATCGACAGCGTGCCGCTGGCGATATCGAAGTGGCCGCCGTGCAAGTTCAATTTGCCCTTCTCCTCGCGCTCGACGACGAATGGGAATGTGCGCAGATTCTTGATCGACGTTTTGACGGCTTCTTTCTCAAGCGCCACCTGCTTTTGCGCTGCTGACGACATCTGATTGGCCGCCAGCACGCGCAGACGGGCGTCGTCGAGCATCGACATCCAGCGCGAGATGAATTGGGCTTCCGTCTGGATCGCCGCGCTCTGGTCGAGGGCCGCCCTGATGCCGCCGCAGCCGGAATGGCCCATGACGACGAGGTGCTTGACGCGCAGATTGAGCACCGCAAATTCGACGGCCGCACTGACGCCATGAAACTTGCCACCGGTCTCATAGGGCGGAACCAGGTTTGCGACGTTGCGGACAACGAACAATTCGCCCGGCATGGCGTTGAAAATCGTTTCCGGATCGACGCGGCTGTCGCAGCAGGACACGAGCATGACATCGGGCGACTGGCCGTAGGTCGCCAGTTCTTCGTATTGGTCGGCATTGGGAACGAAATGCCGATGCCTGAAGCGGCGGTAGCGATCAGTCAGATTTTCCGGGAAGGAAGACATGGCTCGGTGGTTCTCCGTTTGGGGTCAACGCCCTGGTTGTTGTGTGGACGCGGGTCGGGTCGTGCTCAAAAGAAAAATGAAGCCAATCGTCGCTGATAGCAACGAGCCGCCAAGCACGCCGATGCGGACTGCGGCGGCAGAAGTGAGATCGGGGAACGCCAGGGAGCCGATAAACAGGCTCATTGTGAAGCCGATGCCGGCGAACAGCCCGGCGCCAAGAATGTGGCTCCATCGCACGCCATCGGGCAAGGCGGCAGCGCCGCTGGCGGTCGCAAGCCACGAGAACAGCACAACGCCGAGCGGCTTGCCGATCAGAAGTCCAAGAGCGATGCCGAGCGGGACTGGGCCCCAGACATCGTCGGCCGTGGCATCAGTGAGCGACACGCCAGCGTTGGCGAAGGCGAACAGTGGCACGATCAGGAAAGCGACCCAGGGGTGAAGCTGGTGCATCAGCGACGACGCGAGAGACGGCGTGTCGTCGGTCTCGCCGGCGGCAAGTGGAATGGCGAATGCCGTGGCGACGCCGGCCAGCGTGGCATGAACGCCGGATTTCAGAACGCACAACCAGACAAACGCGCCAACGAGCAGATACGGCCACAGGCGATCGACGCCGCGCGAATTCATGACAGCCAGGATGGCAAGACCAACGGCGGCAAGGGCTAGGCTCACGACCGATAAGTCGGCCGTATAGAACAGCGCGATGACAATGATGGCGCCGAGATCGTCGATGATCGCCAGGGCGAGAAGGAAAATCTTCAGAGCCGGTGGGATGCGCGAACCGAGCAGCGCCAGCATTCCGACGGCAAAGGCAATGTCGGTGGCGCTTGGAATTGCCCAGCCGCCGATGCCAGAAGGATTGTCACGATTGATGACGAGATAGATGAGTGCTGGAACCGCCATCCCTCCAATTGCCGCCGCAACCGGCAGCGATGCTTTTCTGACGCTCGACAGCTCCCCCTGCAAAAGCTCGCGTTTGATTTCGAGGCCGACGAGCAGGAAGAAGATCGCCATCAGCCCGTCGTTGATCCAGTGAAGGACCGTCTTTTCCAGACGCAGCGGGGAGATGCCAAGTCCGAGCTTGGCGTCGAGGACAGTCGTGTACAGCGACGCGAGGGAGGAATTGGCGATCAAAAGCGCCAAAATCGCAGCCAACAGCAGAAAAACGCCGCCCGCGGCTTCGCTATGAATGAAATCAAGCGCGCGGCTGGAGGGCTTGGTCACGTTCTCTCCGGTCAGTCGGACGGCGTGATCCCGACTTGGGGTCTATGGTGCGCGGCGTCAAGCTACCCGGTTGAATGATCCGAACCTACCCAGTGCTTTCGTGATGCCGCCAGTGACAGTTCCGGCTGTCCGGCACTTGCGAGGATGGTGGCGTCGAGCGCTGCTGAAGCGGCGGCTACTGCTGAACTCAGCGACATGCCGTTGAGGAGATAGGCCGTCAGCAGTCCGGTGAGCAGGTCGCCGGTGCCGTGCGGTACGGCCTTACGCTTGGCGGTGATGTGGAGCGCGGTCTCGCGGTCCTGGCCCGGTTCGAACAGAGCCGTGGCGATCGACGCCGGCGCGACTGGTACCGACGTCGCGACGACGGGCACGTTGATCGCTCGGCATGCGGCAGCGGCGTCCTGCACGTTGCCCACGGGCTTGCCGGTCAGCCATTCGAGCTCGAACCGGTTGGGCGTCATGAGATTGGCCACCGGCAATAGCTGATCGCGAATGGCCAGAGCAGCAGTGCTGTCGATATAGAGGCCCTTCGGATCATCGCCGAGCACGGGGTCGCAGATGACACGTGCGGCGGGGTTCACGCCTCGCAGCGTTTCGATCGCCGAGCGCGCCATGGCGACGTGGCTCGCGGTCGGCAGGTAGCCGGTCAGAACCGCATCGCAGCCGGCCAACCAGCCGTTCGCCGAGATTGCTTCGACAATCGCGACCCCATCGGCGGCCGGCACGTCATGGCGGTGCACGAACGTGTGGCCCGGGTGGTTGGAGAGCAGGATGGTCGGGCATGCCACGACCTCGTGGCCAAAGTGCTGCAATGCCGGAATGACGGCCGAAAGCCCGACATGACCCGACGCGACAAACGATGAAATGGCGAGCACGCGGGCCAAGGGATTGAACTCCAGTCACAAGCCGGGACGGTATCCGCCAAAAGTCGATTTGTGAACGCCGCCGCCATGGATTATGCTGCACCGCACTAAGGGGTGCCTATGTCGTCAAAAATTCGTGCTCGCCGCAGTGTGCTGTACATGCCGGGAGCCAACCAGCGGGCGCTGGACAAAGCCAAAGCGCTGCCTGCCGATGCGCTGATCCTCGATATCGAGGATTCGGTCGCGCCGGAATCCAAGGTCGAGGCGCGGGAACGTGTCTGCGGGGCGGTCAAGGAAGGCGGCTACGGCCGGCGGGAACTCATCATTCGCACCAACGCGCTGGAAACGGCATGGGGAACGGCTGATCTTCTGGCCGCCGCCGCTGCTGCACCCAACGCCATTCTGATCCCCAAGGTCGCCCATCCCGGCGACATCATCAGCGCCGCCAAGATTCTGAAATCGGTCAATGCCGATGAGCGGATCCGGTTGTGGGCGATGATGGAGACGCCGCAAGCCATCCTCAATGCCGGCGCCATTGCAGCGGTCGCGATGGATCCGGAAAACCGGCTCGATTGCTTGGTCATGGGCACCAACGACCTGTTGAAGGAATCGCGCGCCCGCGCGCACGAAAACCGGTTCGCCATCGTTCCGTGGCTCGCCATGACGATTGTCGCGGCGCGCGCCTACGGACTCGACGTGATCGACGGCGTTTACAACGAGTATCGCGACGACGTTGGTTTCAGGGCCGAGTGCGAGCATGGCCGCACGCTCGGCATGGACGGCAAGACCTTGATCCATCCCTCGCAGGTCTCACCGTGCAACGAAGTTTTTACTCCGTCGGACGACGAGGTCGCCTGGTCGCATAAGATCATCGACGCCTTCACGCGGCCCGGTAACGCCAACAAGGGCGTCATCACGGTTGAAGGCCGGATGGTCGAACGGCTGCATCTATCCATGGCGCGGCGGACGACGGCGATTGCCAACGCGGTGCGCGAAATTGACGACTGGTTCTAAGCCGCTGTCTTGGTTGCTGCGACGATAGGCAGGGCCGCACCGCCAGCCGGTGCATGGTTGAGGGGTCGACAGGCCACGAAACACCGACTAATCGGCTGAGAATGCTTTTAACAGCGCTTCCTTCGGCGCCAGCGGGTTCCGTCAGCCATGACCACGACTAAAACCAATCCGGGCAATTTCTTCGAAGATTATAAGCTCGGGCAGATCATCAAGCATGCTACGCCGCGCACGCTGACCGAGGGCGACGTTGCACTTTACATGGGGCTCTATGGTCCGCGCTTCGCAGTACAGTCCTCGGACGCGCTGGCCCGCGCGATCGGCTATCCAAGAGCGCCGGCCGACGATCTGCTGATGTTTCATATCGTGTTCGGCAAAACGGTTCCGGATATCTCGCTCAATGCCATCGCCAACCTCGGCTATGCCAGCGGCCGGTTCCTGAAGCCTGCTTATCCCGGAGATACGCTCAGCACTGTCTCCGAGGTCATCGGTCTCAAGGAAAACTCCAACAAGGAAACCGGCACCGTCTATGTGCGCTCGACTGGACGCAATCAGAATGGCGAGATCGTTCTCGAATACATTCGCTGGGTGATGGTGAGAAAGCGCGATAAGGCTGCCGCCGTTGGCGAAGCCTTCGTTCCGAAATTGCCGGACCGCATCGATCCCAAGGACCTCGGCGCCGCCGTGCCGCCGCTCAATGTGGCCGCCTACGACAACGATCTTGCCGGCAGCCCGTACCGGTGGGGCGACTATGAAGTTGGCGAGAAAATCGATCACGTCGACGGCATGACGATCGAAGAAGCCGAACATCAGATCGCGACCCGGCTCTATCAGAACACCGCCAAGGTGCATTTCAATCAACACACCGAGGCCACGGGCCGGTTCGGCAAGCGGATCATTTACGGCGGCGTTGTCATTTCTCTCGCCCGCGCACTGTCGTTCAACGGCCTCAACAACGCGTTCCACATCGCCGCCATCAATGGCGGCCGTCATGTCGCGCCACTGTTTGCCGGTGACACGGTCTATGCATGGTCGGAAATTCTTGAGCGTCAAGAAATCCCCGGCCGAACGGATATTGGCGCTCTGCGCATCCGGCTCGTCGCCGTCAAGAACCGCGATTGCGCTGAATTTCCATTGAAAACAGCGAGCGGAGACTATGTGGACGGCGTTATTCTGGATCTCGATGCCTGGGTCGTGTTGCCCCGCTGACGGGTTTGCACGACAGTTGCTCCAACGTCCGCTGATTAGTTTTTGTGCAGTGATCACTCGTGCGCAATCAAATGCCTATTTTGCGATTGAATCGCTAAACTGTTAACCATCTTTAAAGCTGAACAGCGTTGACTTGCAAAACACTTGTGCTGGCTGAACGCCACCTCGGCGGCTGTTTGAGGTTTGGTCCAGCACGGTCCAACTTCGGTTCATA
>JANORU010000594.1:0-2044 GCA_031415475.1 Hyphomicrobium sp. | reverse complement strand
ACTGCCCGAGCTTGATGTACGATGGCCCGAGTGACGTCAGCGCGCGGGAAATGCGCGTCTCGCGCGGTTTGCCGGCATTGAACGGCGCGGCAATGAGGCGGATCGGCAGCGTCACGGCATGGACCGCCTTCAAAGCCCACGGCGTTTTCTGGCCCTTCGGCACAAAGCTGACCGAATGGCTGGCAAGAACGGCTCCGGCCCGGGCCAAGCGCAGCGTGTTGATGAGGGCTCCAGCCATGGTCAGGGGGTCGCGACTACTTTCAAGGGACGCGGTGGCCGCCGTGGCGCATCGCAAGGGTTCAATGCAAATGGCCCCGTGAGACAGTTAACGTCAAGCCAAGGTTGCGAACTCAGTTGAAAGGCCGTCAAACTGCACCCGCATCTGCAACTCGCTGCGAAGACATCGCGGTCAGGCCGCTGCGAACTTGGCAAGGAATTCGGCATCGAGTGCCTTCTGCCGGAGCCGCGCCGGGCGGGTTTCCAGGAGTGCCACGTAGGTGGTGAACTCGGGCCGCTCGGGCAGCATCTTGAACATCAGCATCCAGGAAACCGCCGACCCGACGATGACGTCAGCGGCGGAGAACCTCTCACCCAGGAGATACGGCCCCTTGGCCAACGCGCCGGCGAGTGTCTCGATCGCCTGATCGACGCTACCGTACGGCAACATGCCGGGATTACCGCCTTCGCGCTTCATCGCCCGATCAATCAGCGCCGGCTCCATGACGCTCGAATTATAAACGATCCAGCGCAGATACGTGCCGCGCGCGGGATCGCCGATCTTCGGCGCCAGCCCCGCCTCCGGAAAGAGATCGGCGAGATAGATGGCAATCGCGCTTTGCTCGGTCACGACCGTTTCGCCGTGCTTGATGGCCGGCACTTTGCCCATTGGATTGAGGGCGAGATACCAGGCCGCTTTGTGGTCGCCCGTCTGAAGATTGAAGATATGCGTCTCGCGCGTGGCGCCGAGTTCTTCAAACAGCCAAAGGATCGCAGCCGAACGCGATTGCGGAGCGTGATAGTGCGTCAGGGTCAAGTCAGCCACGGGTGCACCCTTCGTTCGGTAAAGGATTACGTCGCCATCGCCGCCCGGTTGGCGACTTTCAATTCAAACGCGGCCGCCAGCAGCGCCTGCGTGTACGGGTTCTTGGCGGCGGTAAAGATCGCCTCGGCCGGGCCTTCCTCGACCACCTTGCCGTTCTTCATCACCATCACGTAACTGCACAACGCGCGCACGACCTTGAGATCGTGACTGATAAAGAGATAGGCGAGGTCGCGTTTTTTCTGCAGGTCGCGCAATAGGTCGACGATCTGCGCCTGCACGCTCATATCAAGTGCGCTGGTCGGCTCGTCGAGCATAACGAACTTCGGTTCCAGCACCATGGCGCGGGCAATGGCGATGCGCTGGCGCTGGCCGCCGGAAAACTCGTGCGGATAGCGATCTAGCGCAGTCGGATCGAGGCTCACGTCCTTCAACGCCTGGCGCACACGGTCGCGCCGCGCCTCGTAAGTCAAATCGGGATGCTGGATGATCAGCCCTTCCTCGATGATTTCCGAGACTGACAGACGCGGCGACAGCGAGCCATAAGGATCCTGGAAGACGATCTGCATTTCCTTACGGAGCGGGCGCATCTCCTTCGAATTGAGCCCGTCGATGCGCCGGCCGGCGTAGCTAATCGGACCTTCGGACGAAATGAGCCGCATCAGCGCCAGGCCGAGCGTCGTCTTGCCGGACCCGGACTCGCCGACGACGCCGAGCGTCTCGCCCTCACGCAGTTTCAGCGACACTCCATCGACCGCCTTGATGTGATCGACGGTCTTGCGCAGAAGGCCGCGCTTGATCGGGAACCAGATCTTCAAGTCCTCGGTTTCGAGCACGACCGGCTTCGAGGCATCGGCCGTGGGCGCTTCGCCCTTCGGCTCGGCGGCCATCAGATGCCGGGTGTAGGGATGCTTGGGCGCGGCGAACACGTCTTCCGTGCGGCCCTCTTCCACCACCTCGCCCGCTTGCATGACATAGACGCGATCGGCCATGTGACGGACAATG
>JANORU010000593.1:0-1610 GCA_031415475.1 Hyphomicrobium sp. | reverse complement strand
CACGACCCACCTCAAAGACCGGCTCGTGGTGCTCGATCCGGAAGATGTTTCTCCGCCGGCCCTCAATTTCTTCCAGCTCGGATCAAGCGACACCTTCGATGCGCAAGTGAACGAGTTGTTCAGTTACCTTTTCACCGCCATCGACAGCGACCTGACCGCCAAGCAAGGCACCGCCGTCACCTACCTGCTCAAACTAATGCGGGCGATTCCCGGCGCCACGATCGAGACCTTGAAGGACGTGATGGAGGAACCGGCCAAGAGCCTCGAGAGCTCGCGCTACGCCCAAACCATCGCCGGACTCGACCGCATCACGCAGGATTTCTTTCGCAACCAGTTCTTCGAAAAATCCGCCATGGGCGGCACCCGCCAGCAGGTCGCCCGCCGCCTCTACACCATTCTCGGCAACCCCGTCTTCGTGACGATGTTCGCCGCTAAGCAAAACCGCTTCAACGCGCGGCGGGCGATGGACGACAAAAAGATCGTGCTCATCAATACATCGCAACGCTTTCTCGGCACTGAGGCCTCGGCTGTGTTCGGCCGCTTCATCATCGCCCAGTGCCTGGCAGCAGCGTACGAACGTGGTGACATCGCCGAAGCGAAGAGGCGCCTCGCGCTCCTCGTCGTCGACGAGGCCAGCGAATACTTCGATGCCAAGACCGAGCGAATCCTGAGTCAGGCGCGCAAATACGGGCTCGGCCTTGTCTTCGCGACCCAGTATCTCGAGCAGATGCCGCCAAGCGTGAAAGCGGCCATGAATGGCAACACGACGATCAAGCTCGCCGGTCCCGTCTCCTACAACGACGCCATGATGCTGAGCCGCGAGATGTACACCTCCGGCGAATTCATCCGCTCGATGCGGAAAACGCAATCCGAGACGCAGTTTGCCTGTCATGTGCGCGGAATGACGCCACACGCCATCGCTCTGTCCATTCCCTTCGGCACTCTCGAAAAACAAGCGACGATGGATCAGCCGACCTGGAACGCAATGCGTGAAGCCAATCGCCTCAAGTACGGGAGTTCATTACTGCCTACGGCTCGCGAAGCTCCGCCTCCTCTGCCGCCCGACGACAGCGACGAATTCACCAACCGCTATTGATCCGCGCGCATTTTATGAGGTCTCTCTCCGAGTCTTCGCGGATTGAATTTGCTCGAGAACGATCGCTCGACTTCTGTTCCAGCGCCAATACCGGGCGTGATTTGCCACCAACCCTCATATCAGCCCAAGGCCATGGGTGGTTAGCCGCTGCTTCGTGTGATGTGAACCCAAATTTCGGCAATGCAGAGTTTGCAGACTTTCGCCTGGTGCACCTGATGCCACGTAGAGGCCGGTGGGCTCGTGTCCGCAGGACCTCACTAAGCCGACAAACCAACCAGCCGAGTCCGCGTGCAGCGTTTTCAAACCGATGGCGGGAACACTTCGAGACCGACCGTCTTGCTGCCGTCGCCTTGGCCGGGCTCGGAAATCAGTTGCACCCGGTGCGGCCCGCGATCTTACAGACATCCATTGATGCCGGGCGGCGAAACGTTTCGCTTTCTATGGCAGTGGCAACTCAATATTCTTGACGGTCTGAGAATAAAGCGCACGCACGATTGCCTTGCCTTGCCTTGCC
>JANORU010000592.1:0-1826 GCA_031415475.1 Hyphomicrobium sp. | reverse complement strand
GGCGCGCTTTGTTGGAAGCAATGCGCTTCCTTTGTTCGCCAGGAATCGCCATCTCCAACTCAGAGATGGTTGCCTGATGAAGGTTGGCCATGCCATACAAGTTCTTGTTGAGATACTCATCCAACTCCGAGCTAAGAAGCCACTTCGCTTCCCTCGTTGCCACTACGTAGGCCATGAAGGAGTCTTCCGCGACACTGCCAGACGTTGCGATACCGGCGAGAAAGGTCCTAGCTGCCTGATACACCGCAAATCGACGATCAAACAGGTCTAGCATCAGCTTGTTGCGCGCGGTCCTCCATTGGCGCCAGCCGATGTAGGCAGCCAGAACCGCGACCGTCGGCGTCATGAGCGCAGTCATGTACTGGGTCCAGTGCACATCAACTATGGATGTCATCGAGTTACTGGGCTTCGCCATTCAAGAAGGGCGGAAACCGAAGCAGCGTTAGCGTTGCGAGACATCTTTGTACGTCACGTCGATGATCACTCGCGGCTGCGGGCACATCAGGGAAGGGCGGAGTGGCCTCGGGTCGCAGACCCGGAGATAAACGGAGCGATAAGGTCGCTCTAGCCAATAGGCCACTTCCTCGAATTCAGGGTGCTCCATTTTGAGCACGTTCTTCAGCCGCGACTCGGTTGGTGAACCGAATCGTCGCTCAAGCTCTGTGAGTGCAGACTGCGTGAGTGCTTTGGTCTTGCTTTCCGAAGCCAAGAGCACTCCGACGCCGTCAACTTTGCCTTCCGTGAGTGAGATTCGATACTGCGCCGAATGCCCCACAAACGTTCCCTCTGCGAAGCAAACTTCCATGTTCGCCTTCTGCTGCCCCATTGTGATGACATCGTTCTTGCAATGCACTTTCGCGAAGCGTTGCTTCAATTCGCTCACTGATATCCCCGGCGGAACCTCGGAAAGTGACAGCCGTGCTCCCCATGCCGAGAGGTGGAGCGAGAGAATCGCGGCGCTGATCAATGCCACAACACTACGGGACATGTACTTCTCCATGATTGCGATTCCTGCCTGATGTGAGGCCTAATTTTGCCGCATGGCACTGCGCGCAGCGGCATGCGGCCCCAAGGGCCGGCAGGCTCGTTTACATCAGCTGCACTTACTCACTCCCCCGCGGCCAACACCACAGCCAGCCTTCGCGTCTGCCCCGCCCGCCACACCGTCAGCGTCACGCTGTCGCCGGGCGATCGTCGTTCGAGTTGGGCCAGCATGCCGTCGAGGTCGGTCACCGGCTCGTTGTCGATCGCGGTGATGACGTCGCCGGGCACGATGTCGCCGTTGCGCTCGCGGCGGAAGGCTTGCAATCCGGCCTTGGCCGCCGGGCTGCCGTTGCCGACCTGGACCACGGCGACGCCGCGCGGCAGGTTCAGCGCCCGCGTCAGGTTCGGTGCGCCGGCCGTGACACCGAGCGCGGGGCGCACGAAGCGGCCGTCGCGAATCACCCGCGGCACGATGCGGTTCACTTCATCGACCGGGATCGCAAAGCCGATACCCGCGCTCGCGCCGCTCGGGCTGGCGATCTGCGTGTTGACGCCGATCAGGCGGCCGGCCGAGTCGAGCAGTGGGCCGCCCGAGTTGCCGGGGTTGATGGCGGCGTCGGTCTGCACGACGCCGCGGATCGTGCGGCCGTTGAACGATTCGATCTCGCGGTTCAGCGCGCTGACGATGCCCAATGTCAGCGTCTGGTCGAGACCGAACGGGTTGCCGATCGCATAGACGCGCTGGCCGACCTGCAGGTCGCGGCTCGTGCCCACGGCAATCGGCGGCAGCTTGCCCTGCGGCGCCTCGATCTTCAAAACCGCCAGGTCGCGGTCGGGGAAGG
>JANORU010000591.1:0-3101 GCA_031415475.1 Hyphomicrobium sp. | reverse complement strand
CGTGCGAGAACAGCGCTTCGATAGGTTGATCAAGAATTTCTGAGATCGGACGACCTAACAGGGCCATTGTATCGCCTGCCGCCTGAAGCACGCGAAGCGTCTCGCAGTCGAGAACCAGCATTGCGCCATGCGGCAGTATCGCGCCTGGGATATGGATCGGTTCGCGATCGCAGTTCGTCAGATCGACGCGGTCGCGCTCGACGATTGTCTTATTCATTTGCGGTATTCCACCCATCGAGCCATCGCTCGAACATCGCGAACGTTGCTGTTGCACCTTCGACTACGGCCGCGCGTGCCGACGGCTCGTTTGGGACGGCGGATAGTCGAGTCAGATAGTCGCGCCAGATGATCCCGGTCATCGAGCCGTGTCCGTAAAAAAACAACCTGCCGGCTAACACGCCAGTGCCGAGCAAACCGTCGAGCTGGCGCGCAAGACTCCGACCACCGAGCGCCGATCCTTCGACGACATAGAGCGCACCCAGAAGGTAGTTTGACGAAGCGGCTTGGGGGAATGCCCGGCAATATGGTAGTGCCGAACACACTTCGCCATTGACGCCGAGTGCCGCCAGGTCGGCTTCTAGCCAGCTAGTGCGCTCGGTGGCGGCCCCTGCGGAGATCTCGAAGGGACGGTAGAAACCATACAGGCGGCACAGCAGGGCGACATAGTCATCGCGATCGACGCATCCTGCCTTCACTGCGGCCAGCCCGGCGTGGCCGTGGAGACGCTCATGAACTTCGATCGTCGTCGCGCGCAAAAATTCGTGCAGGGTGGGTTGCGGCAATCGTCTACGTCCAAGCTCATTCGTCGCGCGTTTGTGCGGCTGGTTATTCATGGAAGTTACGAACTGTCAATGTCGTCTGCTTGCGATACGAGCAGGGTTTGGGCTCGAACTCGAACCCGCCGCTTCGAGCAACGAACGGCATATCCGGTGTCATAAGCCTCCCCTCGAACAAACGACACCTCGAACGAAGATGCTTTGCCCCCTGCGCTGCCATGCAGCGCGACACCTTGGAACGCGCAACCGCGCTTGTTGTTCCAACTCTCAACTGCAGCGCTGTCGCTCCGGGTTATGCGCGGCGGTGGTGTGCGCAGTCATCGCAAATCTAGTCTCTGCGAAGGCCGTGGCTATTGGCGCGGGGGCGGAGAAGACTTTGCAATCTCGGAACCGAGGGCATCGCCCGACTGCCACGCGAGCTCCAGGCGCGGGCCTAAACGCCAGTCGCCGCATACTCCAATTCCCAAACCCGCGTCCCAGGCAAAGGGTCTCCCAGTAGAAACCTGCACCTGAGCATAGCGCCACCGATGTGCAGACGCGTGCAGAGGTTGCACACCGATGTGCGCGAGCTCTGAAAATTCCCGCGCGAGCGCGTCTGCAACCCACTCCGCAGATTGCTCGATGTTTTCTCTCGACCAGTCCGGCTTTGCATGAAGAACCCAACAGGAGTACGCGCTGCTATTGCCCTTCATTTGAGCCACCCATCCAAGAGGGGATGAGTTGCCCACATGCGCTGCTTCGAAGTCCACCCCAACAGGCGACGCGAACACGAGCATTGCTGCCCAGCACGGTGATGTGCGCGCAGCCTGCGCCTCGTGCGCCAACGATGGCGCGATCGGCAAAAGCAGTTCCGCTGCCTGTTCCGCTGGCACTGCGATCACGACGTTGTCAAAAGGGCCTGTTTGGGCCCCGTCTGAAAGAGCGAGCGCCCATCCATGTGCGTCCCGCGTACATTCTCTGATGCGGCTGGAAGTCTCGACGTCCAGCCCGTCCGCCAGTGCTTTCGCCATCGCGTTCATGCCTGGCGTGCCGACAAAGCGTGGCTCGTCAGGGAAAAGGGTGCGCGCTGTATCGGTGATACCAATGACGCTGTTTGGATAACGCTCGACAGCGCCGGCAGCGACAAGGCGATCCACCAAGGCACGAAATGCCGAATCTCTAGCTGTGAAGTACTGCGCTCCATTGTCGAAGCGTAGATCTGAATCACCGATCTGCATGCGTCGCGTGGCCGCTCTGCCGCCAACACCCCGACCCTTGTCGTAGATTGTTACCGCATGTCCGGATGCGACGAGCTGCCTTGCACAGGCAAGGCCAGCGATGCCCGCTCCAACAACCGCGACACGTCTGATGACCATGGTAGTGACCCGGGAATACAAAACAGATTGCGTTGTCGGTTGGTGCGCACCATCTACGGGCAATGACAAGGCCCAGACTTACGGTGTGGTTCGACGGGGGATGTCCGCTTTGCCGGCGTGAGATTTCGCTGATCCGGCGTCTCGATTCTCGCGGCGCGATTCTATTCGTGGACTTGGCCAGCGAGCAGGGCGATTGCCCGATTGATCGAGCCGAACTCTTGGCTCGGTTTCATGCCAGGGAAGAAGGTGGTCCGCTTCTTTCTGGCGCGGCGGCGTTCGCTGCAATGTGGAGAAGCATCCCTCTGCTTCGTCCGTTTGGGCTACTCGCCAAGGGCGGCCCAGCGCTATGGATTCTCGAGCGGCTCTACGTCCTGTTTCTGCGTGTTCGACCCATGTTGCAAAAGCTTGCATGCTAAGGGGAAACTCGAAGAGGGCGCTGAGGCGTGGGGCTGGGTTACTGGATTGGCCGCGCGGCAACATCTCCTGCTTCAATCGCAGCCACACATGCAATGATGTCATCCCAGACCGCCAGCGCCTCTGCATCGCCGACTGCCGCATACTCAGCAGCGCGCATGACCGCAATCACCTCGGCGTCGCTTCCATACTGGCCGATCAGCGCTAATGCCGTTGCCGTGGTCTGTTCATCAAAGGTCCTCGTCATGAGTGGCTATTTCCAACTCCATCGTCTGGATGACAGCATACGGGCGCTTTGCCACTAAGCGTCATACACTCAGCGGCAGGCGCCGGATGTATGTTGGCTATCCGGGTGGGTAATCTGACAGTTCTCCGCACCGAGTTAATCTGACAGTTCTTGAGCGCCGCGTTTCCTTGCGTTCAACACGGTTGCCACCATATCGCGCAACGGCATGCGGGCCTGCATGCGGATGGCAAGCAAGGCGGTACCGCTTATTTTGCGCTGCACGAACAGCGTGTCGGCAGGCGGCACGTGCCATGCGCCCCGGTCCGCGAC
>JANORU010000590.1:0-7772 GCA_031415475.1 Hyphomicrobium sp. | reverse complement strand
GCCACCTTTGCCTTGAAGGCCGGTGTGTGGTTCCGGCGTGGTCTTCTGCTCATGATCGCTCCTGATTCGCGGGCTCATCTTGCCCGCCGTCAGGCAGAAATTCCACTTATCAGGCTGTTCAAAATTGCGGAGCCAGCTCTATCTTTGCGTGGGAGTTGATCAACAGCCCTATGCGGACATACATCGCAGTCATTGGATATTTGGCCTTTGCGCAATTCGGCGCCTCACTGGCCGAGTCAATGTACTCCCTAGATCCGCCGCTAAAGCGCTGCCGACGTCTGCTCAGTTGGTATGATGATGCCGATGATGGAGACATTGTCAGCTCGTAGCCCGCATAAAAAGCAGGCTTGCCCTTTTGCGAGAGGCTCATGCGCCGTGGCTGGCACCACTACCAGCTGCGAGGCGGCGCATAGCGCCCCGGAAAAGTGCATAGGCCGGGGCTCATGCGCCCTACGCCGTTCAGCCGCCCGGGCAGTCAAATCTCACGCGGCTGCGAAACGCGCTGCGGACGAAGGCTTTCGGACAGTTGTCTGGACCGCGTATGACCCGACCGGGCGAACCCCACGTATCGTGATGCAGGCGGCCCTGACGCCGGTCCAGTTCGTCATGCTCGGGAGACCAGGGATCCGCTGTCATGCAGACGACGCGCGCCCTTGATCCGACGATGTGGCAATGGCGATAGAGCCGGCTATTGACACGCGTGGTCAACTCTCCCGAAGTTTTTGCGATGATAAGTGCAGGCAGAGCGTTCGCTGCCGGGACGATGACCGTGAGTGCCGCGCCGCAGACGAGCAAAGCCAACAGGCGGTTGCTGGGAATTTTTGAGTCTCGGTGTGCCATGGCATTTTCTCCGCTGAATTGCCGCAGAGCACGGGCGGCAGAGTCTTTGGCGCTGCCGCCCAATTGCAATCGGCTATTTTGCCTTCTCGACCGACATCACCGTGATCTGGCCGTTGACCTTGTCGGCGGTGAACTTGATCTTGTCGCCGGGTTGCACGTTCGCGAGTAGGGCAGGGTCGCCAGCTTTGAACACCATCGTCATGGCGCCCATGTCGAGATTGGTGATCGGCTCGTGCTTGATGGTCATCTTGCCGGCCGACGCATCGACCTTGGTGACTTCGCCGCCGATCATTGGCAGGCCTTTGGCGTCTTCGGCGGCGAGTGCCGCTGTCGAGACGAGTGCGGCGAGTGCAAGGACTGCGAGTGGGGTTTTACGCGACGTCATGGTGTGGACTCCTGAGTTTGCGGCGTGATGGGATTGCCGGCTAAGCCGGTGTGTTATTTGACGACGACTTTGCCGTGCATGCCGGCTTCGTAGTGGCCGGGGATGAGGCACGCGAATTCGAACGTTCCGGCTTTGGTAAAATTCCAGAGGACTTCGACTTGCTTTCCTGAGGTCAGGCGCTGTGCGTTGGGCTCGTCGTGTTCCATTTCCGGGTTCTTCTGCATTTCGATTTTGTGGGCGGCATTGTGCTCGAAGCTGTCGAGGAAGAATTCGTGATCGAGCGCGCCGGCGTTTTTGAGGACGAACTTGATCTGCTCGCCTTTTTCGACATCGACCTCGGCCGGATCGTAAGCCATCGATCCGTTGCCCTCGGTCATGGCCAGTTCGACGACGCGGAAGGGTTTCGCCGGATCGCCGGGCGTACCGGCGGCGTAGAGCGGTTGGGCATGATCCTCGTCGCCGTGGGCGAGGACGAAGGTCGTGCTTGCGGCGGTGACGAGGGCGGCGGCCGTGGCGAGCAGGGCACGCCGAGTTGAGAGTTTGAAAGGGGATGTGGGCATGCGAGTTACTCCTAATAAGTGTCAGTGGTTGTTGTGACCGGTAGGTTTGACGACGTTGACTTCGATTTCGGTTGGCGATTGCGAGGGCGTGGTTGATGGCGCGGGCATGGCGTCGGCGAGCTTGCCGTCCCAAAGCCGCGCGACCGTGCCGTCCGGATGCTTGAACCAGCCGGGGTCTTTGTAGTCGGCGCGGTCGAGGCCCTCGCGCACCTTCACAATCGTGAACATGCCGCCCATTTCGATCGGACCGAATTGGCCAAAGCCGGTCATCATCGGCAATGTATTGTCGGGCAGCGGCATTTCCATCGAACCCATATCGGCGCCGCCGGCCATGCCCATCGGCATGTAGCCGCCGGGCACGTGCTTGCCGATTTTTTTCTGCAGCGAGTTGAGATCGACGCCGACGTAAGTCTTCACGTCATGACCCATCGCATTCATGGTGTGATGCGATTTGTGGCAGTGAAACGCCCAGTCGCCCGGCTCGTTGGCGATGAATTCGACGGCGCGCATCTGGCCGACGGCGCAGTCGACGGTCACTTCGGGCCAGCGCGATTCGGGCCGCGTCCAGCCGCCGTCGGTGCAGGTCACTTCGAATTCGTGGCCGTGCAGGTGGATCGGGTGGTTGGTCATGGTCAGATTGCCGAAACGAATGCGGACCTTGTCGTCTTTGGCGACCACGAGATGGTCGATGGCGGGAAAGGCGCGGCTGTTCCAGGTCCATAGATTGAAGTCGAGCATGGTGTTGACTTTGGGTACGTAGGCGCCCGGCTCGATGTCGTAGGCGTTCAGAAGAAATACAAAGTCGCGATCGACGGCGTGCTCTTTCGGGTCGCGCGGATGGACGACGAAGAAGCCCATCATGCCCATCGCCATCTGCAGCATTTCGTCGGCGTGCGGGTGGTACATGAAGGTGCCGGAGCGGCGGATCTGGAATTCGTAGACGAAGGTTTCGCCGGGTTTGATCTGCGGTTGGGAAACGCCGCCGACGCCGTCCATGCCGCTCGGCAATCGCTGGCCGTGCCAGTGGATGGTCGTGTGTTCTGGAAGCTTGTTGGTGACGAAGATGCGCACCTTGTCGCCTTCGACGACTTCGATGGTCGGGCCGGGCGACTGACCGTTGTAGCCCCACAGGTGCGCCTTCATGCCGGGCGCGATTTCGCGAACCACCGGCTCGGCGACAAGATGGAATTCCTTCCAGTCGCCGTTCTGCGTCCACGGCAGCGTCCAGCCGTTGAGCGTCACAACGGGCTGATAGTCGGGACCGGACGAGGGATGGAGCGGCGGCTGCATCAGCGGCGAGGACTGCATCGGGGCTTCGGGGATCGCAGCGGCCGCGGCCCGGCCCGACACCTGCGCGACGCTTGCTAAAGCGAAGCCCGATGTCGCGAGAAATGTCCGGCGCGAGAGAGGAGACATGGCGTAGCCTTTCACTCGTGTTCGCCGCTGCTGCTGGCAGCGAGGATTGAAGGTGCGGAATTTGTTTCGCCGGCTGTTCCGCCGCCGTTGATGGCGGTGTTGAGATCGCCGGCCGCGAGCCAGAACTCGCGCCGGGCCTCGATCGCCTTGACGTTGGCGGCGATCCGCTCGCGCGCGTCGGTCAGCAGCGCGAACAAGTCGGACAGCATGCCGTTGTAGTTGAGCAAGGACTGCTCGGAGATGATGTCGCGCAGTGGCAGCACGTCCTTGTCGTAGTGGCGGGCGATGTCGTAGGCGCCGCGATAAGCCTGATAGGCGGACCGCGCGTCGGCGCGGACGTTGACGGCCTTATCGATCAGGCGATTGACGGCGGCCATGTAGCTTTCTTCGGCCAGCCGCGTGCGGGCTTCGCCGAAATCGTAGATTGGTATCTGGAATGTCAGGTCGAGGCCGTTTCGATCCACTTTCTCGACCGACGGTGTTTCGCTTTTGACGAGTGTCGGGCCGGGCGCCAGTGCGTAGCTGGTCTCGACGGTTGGCGTGCGCTCGCGCGTGCTCTTGCCGCTCAGGTCGAGCACGTCGATGTAGCGGGTGGTCTGGGCGAGACCGTGCTCTTTGGCCAGCGCCGCGAGGTCCATGCGCGCGAGTTCGAGATCGACGCGTGACGTCACTGCCAGCGTTTCAATGTCGTTGATAGTCTTCGGTTTGCCGGGCAGGCCTTTGAGGCGGTCCGGCAGCCGATAGGTGAGGGTTTCGCCCCACAGACCGAGCACGCGGTTGAGTTTTTCGCGTTCGCCGCGCTGATGCAGGCGGGCCGTCGCCAGGTCGCCGCTGACCTCGGCATAGAAGGCGTGTTCGCGCGCCTGATCGAGTTTCGGCAGTGCGCCGGTTTCGCCGAGCTTCTTGGCGAGCTCGGACACGGCTTCCGCCGAGGATTGCGCCTCCTCGTAGTAGGTGACGAGGTGTTGGGCGGCGACCGCGTTGACGTGGGCGCGGCGGGCAGCGGCAGCCGTGGTCAATGTAGCTTCGACGGCGCGTAACTGTGCGGCGGCAAATTTATCTTCGGCAATCTCCCGCCGCCGCGGCAGCGTCAGCAACGCCAGCACGTTTTGCGAGATCATGCGCTCGATTTCAAAGCCTGACCCTGCTAGCCGAGCGACCGAGAACGTTGGCGACGGCGGCAGGCTCGCCTCGATCATCTGTGCTTCGGAAACGCCGAGATCGTTGTAGGCCGCCTGCAGCGCGCGGTTGTTCAGAAGCGCGACCTGGACCGCCGCTTCGAGCGTCAGCGGTTTGGCAAGCAGACCGTCAACGCGTGCTTGAGCGGCGGCGGCTTCGGAAGGAGTGCGAATCTTGATAACGTCCTTGCCTGCGACGCTCGCCGTCTGATCGGCAACGAGTGTCATGCCGCCATCGGGCGAGAAGCTGGCGCAGCCGCCGGCCGACAGCGCGGCAGCGAGTGCGATTGGAACGCTCAATCGGCGTCGTGAAGGCAGTCGATGTATCATCGGGCAATGCATCAGCGGGCCTCGCCGGAGTTGGGAGCTGCCGGTTGCGTGGGTTTTGGCTCGGCAGGCGGGGCGACGCGCTTATTGATCTCGCTCCACGGCATCGGCTCGACCGGCCGGTAGCTCTTCGTTCCCTGTCCGACCGGCGCGTAGGTAGACGACGGCACGTCAATCGCTTCGTCAGGCATCGGCCCGGCGTGCGGCCACGATGGTGCGCGATCGCTCCACGCCGTCAACGTCGCCACGATTGCCAAGGCAATTGGAATGCGAATGTGCATGCTGTGCTCGGAGTCGTTCGCAAGGCTGCGAAGGAAGTCACGCTGAATTGGGTATCAAAGGCCGCGGTTCACGCGTTGGCGCGTGCGGCGTGGCGGACCGGCAAGCGGTCGCCGCCCGGACTATGGGCGCACCTAGACTCTTGGTGGCCGTTCGAGACCGAATACGGGTTCGGAGTGCACGCCGATCTGCGGATCGAATAGGCGCGCCATGACCGACCGGAGGTCTGGAGCCATGGCGTGCGAACTCGGCATCGCAGCGCCCATCGAACATCCGCTCGATGACCCGCATCGCGACGCACCCTGGCAGCAACAGCAACCGAATTTGCAATCGCCGGCGGCGCCGTTGCGCGACATTTCGAAATAGGTGCGGGCCGGGGCGGGAGCATTGGTGGCGTGTTGGTCGTCCGGCGAAACGGCCACCGTGACCACCGGCGGCGCAGTCAAACCGTCGCCATGCGCGCCACCGTGGGCATTGGCCACAGCCGGGCCGCCCGCGATCAGCAGGACGGCAATGACCAGCGCTTTAAGCCAGTGTGGCAAACGAATCCAACCCTTTGGAACCCTGGGACACTCATATAGTCCCTGATTTGGCCCCGATCAAGACGCCCGCTGTCACAGGAGTATAGACCAGATTCGCGAGCGTGGTTAGTTAGCATCACTGAGGCAGATAGGGCGAGGGGCGAGATTGGCACCGAAGACGACCAAAACTGAGGCGGCACGGCGGGCGGATCGTGCGCACACAGCAAAGCCGTTCTGGGAGACCAAGCGGCTCGGCCAGATGACCGCTGTCGAATGGGAGAGCCTGTGCGACGGCTGCGGGCGCTGCTGCTTGAACAAGCTTGAAGATGAGGACACCGGCGAAATCCATCTGACGCGGCTGGCGTGCGCGCTGCTCGACATCGGGGCGTGCCGCTGCTCGGACTATGACAACCGCTTCAAGAAAATGTCGGACTGCATTCAGTTGTCGCCGGCCAACATCGAGACCATCGAGTGGCTCCCCGGCAGCTGCGCCTACCGGCGCGTCAAAGAGGGCCGCGGCCTCGCGTGGTGGCATCCGCTGATTTCAGGCGATCCCGAGACCGTCCATCAGGCCGGCATTTCCGTCCGCACGTTTGCCCGCAGCGAAAAGCGCGTGCGGATCGGGAGCTATCACAAGTATATTATTGAGGAGTTGGGGGAGTAGGGGGGAGATGCAAATGCGGTCATCGCCTAGCCTGGGACGAGGCACTTAGGCAACGTAGCCGGAAATGTCCGTTTTCACGCCCTGGCGGCCGTGACCAAACCAAGTGATCCGACACGAGCTTACGTCCCTATGAGCTGTTTCATTCACATCTCATGACCGTACCCCATATCATCCGCCCTAGTAGCAATTGATTCGGACCAATCACATGGGCGAGCTCGATCTACCCATACTGCCGCCTTACCTGTATCGCTACCGAGGCCTAACGAACGACACCATATGCCGCGAGATCAAAATGATACGCGAGCAAGTTTTGTGGTGCTCATTCTATAGGGACCTCAATGACCCTATGGAGGGGTTTTATAGCCCCACCCTTCGTGTTCAACATCTTGACTCTTACGCACGCGTGGCGCGCGAGCTGTTTAGTCACAAGCAAAATTTCGGCATTTGCTGTCTAACTGACACTCCCGACAACGAGCTAATGTGGACGCACTATGCCAAAAACTATACCGGCATCTGCGTGTCCTATCGCTCGGCTCGACTACTCAACGGGCTGCCCAATAGTGCTCACCTAATCCGGCTCGGATATGGCATCGCACCACCTGAAATCGGGGTCGCGGATACTCGGAACCTCAACGGCGCCGCTCTTAAAGTTCTCTCGCACAAAAAATGTAGCTGGGCTTATGAACGTGAGTGGCGAGTAATTGCCGACAGAGGGGCACTACACGTAAAGGCGGATAAGTGCATTAGAGAAGTACTCCTCGGCTCACGTATAGAGCCAAGTCATAAGGTGCGCATCGAGGAGGAACTGAGCGATCTTCCGATCCGGATCTCGACGATGAAAATCGACAAATACATTCACAGATGGGTTGCAGTAAAGACGATCAAGAAGACACGGTTCAAACTCGCGGCCGAATATCGGGAAGAGCTGCCCCAAGCCTCCCCTATTCCAGATCCTGAAAATTCGTGAGAGCATCCAGTATGCGGTTCCAGGACGCTCCTGCTCATAAGATCGCTAGGCTTTATCATTACCAGGCATTCGCTCCTGGTTACCTGCGCAGCGTTCTCGTCAAACATTGCCTTCACTTCTCTGACCCTCGCAACTTCAACGATCCCTGGGACTGCAAACCGTTCTTCCGGGTAGACCATCTTTCCGATCCGCAGGAACAGGAAAGGTTGATCGCGTGGTATAAAGAAATCACGCGCAAACACGGGCCGAACCTCCCTGAAGCCGAACTCGAGCGGCGGGCCTGTCATTTCCGCGCGCATCCGGAAGAGCTGGTGCACAAGACGATGGAGATGTCTCGGGTGATGGGCGAGACAATCGGCGAGCATTACCGCATCTACTGCCTGACACCGCATCCGGATAGCGAATTGATGTGGGCGCATTACTCCAAAGCGCACACGGGCGTCTGCCTCGAATTCGACGCGACATACCCGGTGATTTCTACGGCACAGGCGGTTTGGTATTCCAAGGACTACCCGAATTTCGACGTCGTTGGTTCCGGCGTCCTCGTAGAAGAGGTGGCGCCACTGTTCACCAAGTCGGCGTCCTGGTCGTATGAAGAGGAACACCGTCGGGTGTCGCAGGTGCGGGCGCACGCG
>JANORU010000589.1:0-5692 GCA_031415475.1 Hyphomicrobium sp. | reverse complement strand
GTTCGCAGTCGCACGGACTTTATCGAGCGCGCGGCGTTCCGTTAATGATTTGCCGAAGTCGATGCGCATTTTCTGGCGGATGGCCGCTGGTACGGTTTCGTCGATCAGTGCGTGCAGGGTCTCGGCACCGACGACCTCGAGCATCTCGGCAATCTCGGAAGTCGAGGGTCCGATGTGACGGCGGTTGGCGAAATCATAGGGATCGTAGGAGCCGGTCATGTCGCGCACCCTCAAAAATGTGACTAACCGATGAGCTGCTTGTAGGTCGCTTCATCCATCAGACTGTCGAAATCCGACGGCGAATTAAGCTTCAGTTTATACAGCCAGCCCTTGCCGAGCGGGTCCGAGTTGACGAGCGAGGGGTCGGCTACTACGGCGCCGTTGACTTCGACAACGTCTCCGTCGAGCGGTGCGAAAACATCGGACGCGACCTTAACCGATTCAACGACGGCCGCGGCGCTGCCTCTTTGCAACTTGGTGCCGATCTTGGGCAATTCCAGAAATACAAGGTCTCCGAGCTGACTTGCGGCGTGCTCCGTGATTCCAACAGTCGCGATATCGCCCTCGCGCAACAGCCATTCGTGCCCGTCGGTGAACTTCATCATGGTCGATCTCCGTGGGTGTTAGACGCCGTGACGCCGCGCTTGAAATTGGCTTTAGCGAACGGTAGCGGTGTGACGGTCATGGCCAATCGCTTGCCGCGGACTTCGGCGAAGACGGTGGTGCCGGGACGGCCGAGTGGCGCTGGCAGGTAGCCCATGGCAACCGGCCGATCAATGCTCGGGCCGAAGCCGCCCGACGTGATCACACCGATCGATGTTCCCGCGTCTTCCGACGCGAAGACGGCGGCACCGGCGCGGACCGGGGCACGGCCCTCCGGCAAAAGGCCGACGCGTCGTCGCGGCGCGCCTTGTTCCAATTGTTCAAGAATAATCTCAGCTCCGGGAAAGCCGCCTGCACGTGCGCCGCTGCGACGGCGCGCTGGCTGAATGGCCCAAGCCAAGGCAGCCTCGATGGGTGTCGTTGCGGGATCGAGGTCTGAACCGTAGAGGCACAGACCTGCTTCGAGCCGGAGTGAATCGCGCGCGCCGAGCCCGATCGGCATCACATTGATATCGCCTAGCAGTGCCGTTGCGACCTCGACGGCGCGCTCGTTGGCAATTGAAATCTCGAAGCCATCCTCGCCGGTGTAGCCGGAGCGCGAGACGACACAATCGACACCGAGGATATTGAGATCGCGCACATCCATGAAGCGCATGGCGGCACAGTGCGGTGTGAGTTTTGCCAGCGCCGCTTCGGCATGCGGGCCCTGCACGGCGATCAGCGCACGGTCGAGTCGCTCGATCTCGCACGTATCGGACAGTGCAGCCCTCACGTGCGCTTCATCGGCGATTTTGCACGCGGCGTTGAAGACGAGGACTTGGTGATCGCCGCGGTTGGCGACCATCAGGTCGTCGAGAATTCCACCAGATCCATTAGTGAACAGGCCGTAGCGCTGACGGCCCGGAGCCAAGTCCAGGATGTCGACTGGGACGAGCTGTTCCAACGCCCGTGCTGCGTCGGACACCCGACCCGATCTGGTGCGCAACACGAGTTGTCCCATGTGCGAGACATCAAACAGACCAGCTGCGGCGCGCGTCTGCAGGTGCTCCTTCAGAACACCGGGCGCATACTGAACGGGCATGTCATAGCCCGCGAACGCAACCATGCGCGCGCCGTGCGCCACATGGAGGTCGTAGAGCGGGGTTTGTTTCAGCGTTGCGGCTGCGTCAGCGGGATCTGGATTGCTCAAACAAGGGGCTCCAATGCTCCTTCCAGCGCAACAACTGCGCCAGTTTGAGCCCCCTCTGTCACGAGACCTGAAAGATTAGGAGCTGCACCGCTTCGTTCGCGGCAGGTAGCGCATTGTCATCTTCGGTGGATGATCGCGAAACGCCGCGTCACCGCTTTCCAGAGTGTCATCGGACTGCGGTCCATTGGCCTGAGAGTTTCCGGGGCGGTTGCTCCTTCGGCGCCGGGCGCTGTGATGCGACCCGAACTCTTCCGCAGTCCATTGCTGACGGGCCGGAGAATGGGTGGCTTTGCAAGCCGGGTCAACCAGTCTTTGGTGTGGTTGACACAGTGACTTGCATTTGCTGCGGCCGTTCAGATGGCGGCTTCAGGCCAGACTGTGCCTTTGACGCACGTTATGTTTCGTCGGCCTCTCAAGCAGAAGCGGACATCGATCCAAGCTCGGGGCACGTCAGCGGCTAAGCCAGCCGCCATGCCCGCTTTTGTATAGCTTCTGCCGAAGCGCTAACGGTGGCGATGGGCCATAAGCGCCATAAGTCAAACAAGGACGGTCTGACCGAGGGTGCTTTCCTAGCCACGCGGACGCGATGAGGCACGCCCTAGAATTGCTGCGGCGCAACTCCTTCGGAGGCATTTTCTGCGCCGGACGGCAGCTTCCCGGCCGACCTCGACCGCTCTCCACCGACCCGCTGACGGGTGCCCTTGACCCAAAGCCGTCCAAGGGGAACCATGATTGGTGGTGCGCCCGGATGACCGCTTGCGTTACGCGCAGACGAATCGGAGTGGCGGCAAATTATCGTGATGGGCCGCGCACAGATCTTGCGACAGCCCAGTCTACTATTTCTCAAGCTCCTGCAAGGGAGCGACAAGCCCGCTTCTGAGCCCGTAGTGCACAAGCTCGATATCCGACGACACGCCGAGCTTCGACTTGATGGTGTAGTGATAGTTTGCGACCGTCTTTGGGCTGAGATGGAAAGCCGCCGCGATTTCCTCAGTGGATTTCGCGTCGAGGAGCATGCGCAAGATTTCGAACTCGCGAGGCGAGAGTTCCTCTATGGCGTTGGCATCCTCTTGCACCCGGCTCAACGCCAGTGCTTCGCTGATCTCGGGGCAGATGGCGATACGTCCCGACGCCACATCACGCACGGCGCTCACGAGCAGCTCAGGCGGGCTGCTCTTGGTGACATAGCCCTTCGCACCCGCTCGAAAGGCCTGAAGGGCGTACGCCGCGCTCAAGTGCATGGTGAAGACAAGCACGCGGGCCGCCGCATCCCACTGGCGGATATGGCGGATGGCGTCGATTCCGCCGCGGCCCGGCATGGACACATCCATGACGACGACGTCGGGCTGTTTCTGCTTGTAGGCCTGATAGGCACTTGCCGCATCAGCAGCTTCAGCGACGACCTCGATGCCGTCCTGCTTTTCGAGTAGCCGGCGGTACCCCTCGCGCACGACAGCGTGGTCATCGACAAGCATGACGCTGATGGTGCGCGGTGTCATGCTGCCGGTTCCTGGGATTGCGGAACGGGGATCGTGACTTTGAGGATGAGGCCCTTCTCCGGCCGCGGGCAAAAAGTCATCTGTCCGCCAAGCGCAAGCACCCTTTCGCGCACGCCCGTGAGCCCCATTCCAAAGCCCTTTTCGCTTCTCGGTTCGCTCGACAAACCTGCTCCATCGTCCTCGATCAATAGCTCGATTACGTCCGCAGCTCTCGCTGTTGCTTCGTGATCAGAAAGTGCAAGGCGCATCCTCACGCTTACATTGGCCGCCTGCGCATGCTTGGCGGCGTTCGTCAGACCCTCCTGAATAATCCGGTAGATATGCACCGCAATCGAAGGTGGAAGGGTGCGGGCATCGCCTTCTACCTCGAGGCGGAAACGGGTCTTGCCTTGCGCGCGTCCATTGTATTCGGCAATCAGCCCCTGAATGCTCGCGAGCAAGCCTAATTCATCGATCTCCTGCGGTCTCAGCTCCCGCAGCGTCCGGCGCAGGACCTTCATGATGTTGCTGGCGGTCTCGGCCAAGGTCTTGGCTTCGGGCACCAGCGCCGGGCAGTCCGTTGTAGCCGTCGCCTTGATCGAAGCCGCCGTCGCGCTCATAGCACTGAGGCTCTGGGCGAGTTCGTCGTGAAGCTCGCGGGCAAGGTTGAGTCTTTCTTGCTCCTGTGCATCGACCAGCCGCCGGGCCAGGCCGGCACGCTCTGAGTTCGTGGTTTCCAGCGTGGCCGCCAATCCATTAAAGACTTCGCTGATCCTTTGTAATTCGACAAGCTGGAACGATGGGAGACGCGTGGTAAGGTCGCCCCCGGCCAGGCGATTGAGTCCCGTGATGACGTCCTTGGTGGGCCGCAGAGCGCGCTCGATGACAAAGTACACAAGGAAACAAAGCGCTGCGATTGTCGCCGCGAAGAGCCCGAGCATGCGTGAAATGTCGGACCAGGCGAGTAAGGTCATCGCCGAGGGATCCGAACTGACGACGATCTTTCCGTGTGCGGCGCCCTTATGTACGAGTGGGCGCTCGTAAGTGAGCCGGGATGCCAGCGTGAACTCGAACGGGGCGGAAAACCACGATGGCGCTTCCTTTCCAAAACTGTTGAAACCCACACAGTTGGATAGGATTATCTTGCCGGATGCATCGACGTACTGCACGCATTGCCCTGGATTCAACACATGTACCAGCAGGGCCTCCGCATCGGGAAATCGCTCACGAACATCCAAAGCCGATTCGATGCGAAGGAGCTGCAGGTCGAGGTGCCGGCCGACGGTCTCCCCCACGCTCCGGTTGGCCTCGATGGCCTCAAAGTTCGCCCGATAGACGGCGACGGCAGCGCCGGCCAGAAGGCAGAGAAGGGCCACAACCACCACCCGCCACATCAGCGACCACTTGAGATCGACGCCGGACCGATGCGACGAAAGTAGTCCCTGGGTGCTGTCAGTCACGGTCATGTTCCGACAATCCACCAACATCCATTGAAATATCAAGAGCGGCCATCCATTTGAACGGTACGCAATCAAGATCGGGCAAATTTCCCAGAAGTATGCGGGTGGGTCTCGGTATCGTTACACCCCGTCAAGCCCGAAGCTCAGCCCCACACGTCAACAACGACAGGGATTGCGCTATGATAAGTATGATAAGCCGGATCACATCCTCGATTACTAGAATTCTTAAGGGCATTGCCGCGGAGTGCCTGATGGTACCGGCGCTTCTCTGCCTTCTGGCCGGCGCTGCCGTCGCGGGATCGGTCAGTGCAAGCAACCCGGTCAACGTGGCGTTTCTCGGCATTGAATTCATCAATGACAACGAGGGCTTTGAGCCCACCAGCGATGCCGAACGCGCCCGTCTGAAGAACGTCGAAGATATTTTCACCACAAGACTTGGAGCTTCCGGTCAGTACAGCTTCGTGCCGGTGTCGGCCGAGCTGCGTGCGCAGGTAGCTAAAGGCCAGGCCATTGGCGAATGTGGCGGTTGCGGGATCGAATTCGGCAAGCAGCTCAAAGCCGAGCGTGTCGCCTGGATCCGGGTGCAAAAAGTCTCGAACCTGATCCTTAACATGAATGTCTACATGGCGGACGTCGCCACGGCGAAAATGACATTCGTCCGCAGCGTCGACATGCGTGGCAATGCCGACGAGACCTGGACCAGGAGCATCAACTGGCTGATCAAGAATTATATACTTCCGTCAACGTCGTGAGGCAGTACGCCTCACCGGATCTCATTTGATATGCGAATCCCCAAGGTGGCTCGAGTCATCGAGCCGCCTTGGGAGAATTCTTGTAATCGATTGCGTCATTCGCGCAGGCGCCAAGACATCCCGTTTATCAACTGTGGCTAGCTATGTTGCTCTAGAACGCCAACCTGACGATCGTTGGCCCGAGAAGCCAAGTACCAATGGATCTGAACG
>JANORU010000588.1:0-5067 GCA_031415475.1 Hyphomicrobium sp. | reverse complement strand
CCGGCGGGCTTCGGCTTGTCCGTACCGCACGGTACGGACAGCGCCAAACCCCTTGGTCCCCGCACAAATCCCCTCGGCAGAATGCTTCAATTTGGCCCAGGGAGGCTCTACCGCTGGAAATTGGCCAGGAAGTCCTGAGCGGCACTGGAATGGCGGATTGCACGGCGTTCCGGCCGGGCAGCCACCGCCGCCTGCTTCGGCCGGCGCTTGGACTGCTGTACGGCCTTTTTCGGCGATGACGTGATGACTGCCGCCGGCACTTCACTGGGCAACTCAAACGGGATCACCTCGACAGAAGGCGGCGGGGCTGCTTCCATTTCGGGGGCAACAGCCGTTACCGGCAGGGTTGGCATCGCGTCCGATAGCGTCTCTGCTTGGGCCGCAGCAATCCTCGACGGCTCGGCTTGCGGTGTCAGCGGGGCACCAACGGTTGCAGCCAACGCCGCCGACAAAGATCCCGAAGCGGGCACCACGTCCGCCTTGCGCTGAACGGCTCTTGTCCTGGCATTCTCGGCGTACTGGCGATGACGGGCGTGCGACGCCTCTTCCCAAGGGTGAGGTTTACAGGTGCAACTCGAGTCGTAGGCTGTGCGGAACTGAAACGCCGTTGTCAGCCGGATATACGGCCGGCCCTCGATGTCTTCCATGGTTTCCGCGCGGCCATCCGGTACGCGATACACATAAAGCTCTGACGGCGAGGTGCAGCTTTTTTTGCACGTTTCCTCGTCGTGCTCGAACCGATCGCGCGTCGTGGCGGCGCTGATCGGGAAATACGCGCCATCGCACAGCCGTACGCAGACGGTGCGGTAACCCTCGACCGGCGCCGGAGCGCTAACGGGTTTGCCATTCGGCTTCGGCGATTGGACCGCATTCGGCAGCGGTGGCAGCGGCTCTGGTGCCGTGCCGAAGAATATCGATAGCGGACTGACAGGGCTCAGAATCGGCGCTGTTTTCGTAAGCCCGCTGCGCTGCGACCCGTCGATCTGGTGTGACTTGGACAACGTGGCGGGCGTCTTACGCGATGGCCCCTCGTAGGTGCCGGACACGAGATCAGTCAGAGCGTCACCGCTGCCGAGCACGCGACGGACGGCTTGCGGCCGGGGCGGATCGTCAACCGGGCGGCCGAGGAAACCGTCAAGCCGTACTGCTGAACCAGCAATAAGTTTTGCCAGGGCTGCAGCCGACAGCGAGATCGCCGACAGCGCGGCAAGTAAAATCAAAATGTAACTTGAGAAGTCGGATGCATGGCGCACCACCACCGGCCGCCGCCGGGGCATCGATCCCGCATTCGCGCCATACCGGTTCACGCCAACGCCCACTCAACTGTGTTCCAACTCCACGTTCGAAGTTAGAACCGGTCCGCCGGCAAATAAATCCTGATACGTTAAAGCTGAGCATTTCCGCGCCGAACGTGGCCTTTTTGCCGGCTACGGACGATTTGCGATTTTAAACAGAGCGTTGCCACGATTTGATCACGGCACGACGATGATTTTCCCAATCGCCTCACGCCGGTCGAGCATGCGAATGGCGTCAGCCACTTCGGTCAACGGCAGGCGCGCATGGATTCGCGGCCGCAATTGACCTGCTGCAATCCACGCCAACACTTGTTCCATGTTGGCGATATGGCCGGCTGGATTGCGCTTCACGGAGTCGCCCCAGAAGACACCGACCGCCGACACGCCTTTCACCAAGAGGAGATTGAGCGGCAGCTTGGGAATTTCTCCGGAAGCGAATCCGACCACGAGATAGCGGCCGCCCCACGCCAATGCCCGCAATGCCGGTTCGGCCTGCGCGCCGCCAACACAATCGTAGACGACGTCGGCACCTTGGCCTGCCGTCAGGTCACGCAATTTGGTTTTGAGATCGTGGGTCCCGTAGTCGACCGTTTCATCGGCGCCATGAGCCTTGGCGACGGCGAGCTTCTCAGCGTTTGACGCGACGGCAATAACGCGCGCACCCATCAGCTTTGCGACTTCGACAGCCGCCAGCCCCGCGCCACCCGCCGCGCCGAGCACGACGACCGTTTCGCCCGGCTGCAACGCGCCGCGATCTTTGAGGCCATGGATGGCCGTTCCGTAGGTGATCGCCAAGCCAGACGCGACATCATCGGCTACACCGTCTGGGAGCTTGACGACCGTTTCGGCCCGCGCCGCCACTTCGTCGCGTGCGCCACCGATGCCCAGGTACGCCATCACCCGGTCGCCCGGAAAAAGCCCCTTAACGCCCGGTCCGACGGACGTGATGCGACCGGCCACTTCGCCCCCGGGCGAGAACGGCAAGGCCGGCTTATGCTGATACTTTCCGCGAGTAACCAGCGTGTCGAAAAAGTTCATCGCGACGGCCGAAACAGAAATCACCACTTCGCCGGCGCCAGCAACAGCCGGTGGGACAATCTCGACGACAATGCCGTCCGGCCCATCGAGGCTCTTGCATAACGCCGCCCGCATGTGACACCTCCCGCTCAAGCCCGCACATCTTTTGCGACCTGCATTCACTAGCGAAGGTCAGAGTTCATGTCGTCCGCCCCGCATTCGCCGCCAGCTATACCCGAGCCGTGGCCGCCGCGTCCGCGCGGCTATTTTGCGATCGGCGCGGAACGCATGTCAAAATCCTTAAACCTCGGCAACCTGATGCGGTCCGCACACGGCTTTGGCGCGAGCTTCACGTTTACCGTCGGCGCGACCTATCAAGCGCTTGAAGCCCGCGCCGACACGTCAAAAGGTCAGCTTCACCTGCCGCATTACAACTGGGCGCGGCTCGGCGACATGATGCTGCCTCAGGGCGCCAAACTGGTAGGGGTCGAATTGGTCGCCGACGCGATCGATCTGCCGAGCTTCCGTCACCCATTGCGGGCCGCTTATGTTCTCGGCCCGGAAATGGGATCGCTTTCTCCGGAGTTGCTGGCCCGGTGCGACTACGTCGTCAAGATCCCGACCTTGTTTTGCGTCAATGTGGCGATGGCCGGTGCCATCGTCATGTACGACCGGGTAAAAACCCTCACTCCCTATGCCGAGCGGCCAATCCGCGAAGGCGGACCGAGCAGCACAACTGTGCCTAAAGGCCGTGGCCGCGGATGACAGCGCGACCCGGTTGCCGGTATACTTCGTTGTTCAAATTCGCTGTCCGCCACCATCACCAAGAAGAGTGTCCATGTCCGGTCGCAAGTTGAAGCCAATTGCCACCGCTGTGCTCTGTGCCTTTGGCACATCGGCCGCCGCATTTGCTGAGGGCGCGACCAGCGCTGGCACGTTCGGCACCTGGGGCGTTTACACGAGCGAAGGCCAGTCCCACAAAATCTGCTTTGCTGCGGCCCCACCGGACGACAAGAAACCAGCAACCGCCAATCGAGCGACAGCTCTGGTGTATGTCACCGCATGGCCAAAAGATGGGGTCAAGGCCGAGGTATCGGTGAAGCTCGGCTATCCGATCAAGAAGGGCAGTACGGTTCTGGTGACCATCGGCAAGGACGAGTTCAAGCTGTTTTCGAAAGACGAGCGCGCCTACATCGAAACCGCCAATGAAGACAAGTTGGTCGAGGCTATGAAGAAGGGCTCGACGATGGTTGTCAAAGCCAGTTCGGAGCGCGGCACCGAAACCACCGATACCTATTCGCTGTCCGGCATTGGCCAGGCGCTCGACATGCTGGCGAGCAAGTGCTCGTAGTGGCTGGCTAGAGCGCTTTACGAACTGGTGGAATCGGATCGGCGCTCTAGATTTTTTGTCTTGTCGCATTTTCTCCGACGAACCGGTGGCCACTCCGTCGGAAAATGCCCTAGGCGCTGCGCGCCTTGCGCAGGTGCACATAGAGCGCGCCACCACCGCCGTGCTGAATGGCGGCCTCTGTGAAGCTGATGATGATGGCGCGCAGATCGGGCTCATCCAGCCAGAGCGGCACCGAGCGCTTCAATATTCCCCGTTCGGGCCGATGATCGATCACGTCATGGCCACTTTCGTCACGGTCCGACCGGCCCTTGCCGGTGATCACCAAAATCCACCGCTTGCCTTTGGCGTGCGCTAAAAAGAGATAGCGCCGTAAAGCGCCATGCGCCTCCGACTGACGCATGCCGTGCAGATCGATGCGGCCATCGATGTCAATTTTTCCGCTGCGGAGCTTACGGGCGTTCTTTGGATCGAATGTTTCCAGCGGCGGCCGCTTAGCCAGGACTGGAGTGGGAGGCGGCGCGGCCGGTAGCTTTTTCGTTGCCGTGACGGCCTTTTGAGACCGTTCTTCCAGTGCGTTCGGTTTCGCCGGTTTGGTCGAAGGCGTGTCTTCGGCCGCCGGGTGAACACGGCCTTTGGCTTTCTTGAGCGGCGCGATCGTTCGGGCTGTGTGGTGCCAAAGCTCGGCATCGTCGGCGGCGGCCGGCTTCTTGCGGCGCGGATCCGGACTGTCCGGCTTTTTCACAGGCCCACCCGCGGCAGCAACACATAGAAATTACCGGGGTGTTTCGTAATACCGGCGAGCGCGCCGGCTTCATCGCCCGAACCGAAATAAATGTCGCCACGCTCCGGGCCGCGGATTGCCGAGCCGACATCCTGGCCGATCATCAATCGCTGAAACGGTGCCGGTTGGCGGCTGCCATGCATCAGCGACGGCGCGACGACGTAAACCGGCAGTCCGATGGAATGATAACGCGTGTCGACAGCGAGGCTCCGGCCCTCGCTCAACGCAATCTCAAGCACGCCCATCGGTGCGTCGCCTTCGGCGCCCGACAGCTCGCGAAAGAACACATATGACGTATTGCGCCGCATAGTGTCCTTGCCGCGCTCCGGGTCCGACCGCAGCCAGACTTTGAGCGCATCGAGCGACATGTCATTGGCGGGAAACAGTCCGGCATCGATCAAATACCGGCCGATCGATGTGTAGGGGTGACCGTTCTTACCGTCATAAGTGATGCGAACGAGCGAACCATCTTCAAACCGGATGCGGCCCGAGCCCTGAATGTGCATGAAGAACGCATCGACCGGATCGTCGAGCCAAACGAGTTCGAGACCCTGGCCGGCCAGCGCACCCTCCTCGATGTCGGCGCGCGTCGCGTAAGGTTCCTGACCGCTCGCGGTCTTCCG
>JANORU010000587.1:0-3144 GCA_031415475.1 Hyphomicrobium sp. | reverse complement strand
GGCCAATGTTGCTCAAGGCCCTCCCGGCCTGCGATTGACGGCGGCATTAGCCAATGGTGGACCGGCGCTGCAAACGCCCGTTCAATGGCGGATCAGCAAGGACGGCGAGGAGGCGACACCGCTGATCGAACGGAGTTCGCCGGAGATCAACGAAGCGCTCGCACCGGGGCGCTACATGGTGGCCGTCAGTCATGGCATGGCCATTAAGCGCGAAACGCTCGATGTCGGGGACCAGGGCCCGACGGCCAAACGGATGGTTCTCGACGCCGGGACATTGAAGATTTCAGCCAAGGCCAGCCGTCTTGGCGATCAGTTGCATCATCCCGTCATTACCGTTGCCAGCCAAGGCGCGAGCGACACCCCGTCGGCGTCGCGGCCGTTATGGATTGGCCGCACCGGCGCCAGCGATTTGATCGTCCCAGCGGCCACGTATTCAGTTCGCGTGAGTGACGGACTTGCGTCCGCCACCGCCAACGCAACGGTCGCTGCCGGCGGTGTCGCCAGTACCGAACTCGTGCTCGAAACGGGATTATTGGAACTCACGGCTGTTGCCTTTGACGGCGGGCCACCGCTGCAACGGCCACTGTTCACGGTTGCCGTCGATGACCCGGATGCCCCTCAGGGCCGACGCGAGATTGCCCGCTCCGCCGCACCCGCTCCTCGCTTCATGCTGCAGGCCGGGACGTATTACCTGACGGCCAAGGTCGGTCCCATCACGGCGCGCGAGCGCGTCGCGATCAGCAGCGGCGACATCGTCAAGAAGGCGCTGGTGCTCGGCATGGCGCAACTCAAAGTGTCGGCCAGACTGCAAGGCCAGGACGTGCCGGGCGACGTGCCGCTGCAATTTCGCGTCCTCGACGGCAATACGGGAGGAACACTCGTAGCCGAGAGTGCCACCCCGGATGCACGCTTTGATTTGCCAGCCGGACGCTATCGGATCGAGGCGCGGCTCGGCGGCGCCAATGCCAAAACCACCCAGGTGGTTGATCTCGTATCCGGCAAGGACGCCGACATCGTTTTAAAGCTTGACGCGGCCAAAGTTTCTCTCGGACCGGCAACCGGCGCCGTTGCAAAAGACCGGCGCATCGAAATTCGCGACGCGGCTGGCGCGACGGTCTGGCGGCCAAACCGCGCCGATCCACAATCGCAATTTCTGGCACCCGGCAAATACACCATTCGAACAGAAGCAGACGGGGCGGCGGCGGAGCAACCGATCGACCTCAAAAGCGGCGAACAGCGCGTTTTGAATCAATAAGTTGCATAGTCAGAGGTCCGCTTGGCGGAAAGGCCGCCGAAAACCGCGCCCCGCCTTTCTTATTCCCCCGCCTTACTTATTCCATGGTGTCGCGATCTCACACCGGTAGGAGACTTGACGCCGATGGACTGCACACCAATGCCATTACGACCTGCGGGGGGCCTCAGCCGGCTGATCGCGCGTGCGCTGATGGCGGCGGTGGTGGGCAGCGTTTTCAGTACGGTCGCGACGGCTCAAGGTGTGCCGGCCTGGGCGGTCGATCCCGGCCAGACGACCGCACCGCCGGTGACGGAGCCTCCGGCGACGGATCAAGCCCCGGCTGCCGCGCCTCCCGGTACCGCGCCTGCAGCGCCCGGCAACCTCACAGTCGTGCCGCGATCCGGCGGAGACGATCAACGGGGCGGTGCATCGGCCAACGCGACACCGGTTCAACTCGTCGCTCTGCTGACCGCTGACGGCCAGCAGATCGATCAGGGTGTGGTCTGGCGCGTCTATCGCGATCCCGGTCAAGCCGACCAGAAAGCAACGCTCGTCAGCACGGTCCGCGAACCAGCGCCCGTGGTCCAACTCGATCCCGGCCGCTATGTCGTCAACGCCGCGTTCGGCCGGGCGCATCTGACGCGCCGTATCAACGTGGCGGCCAACGCCACCACGCCGGCGATCGAGCAGTTCGTACTCAATGCCGGCGGCCTCAGAGTGACGACCATTGCCGGTGGCAAGGCGGCGTCGGCCGGCGCGGCGACGTATTCGATCTACTCCGATCGCGATCAGACCGACAGCCGCAAGCTGATCATCGCCGGCGTCAAGCCGGGCATGATCGTGCGGCTCAACGCCGGCATCTATCATGTCGTCTCGACCTATGGCGACGCCAACGCGATCGTCAGAAGCGATGTAACGGTCGAAGCCGGCAAGCTGTCGGAAGCGACACTCGTGCACACGACGGCCAAGGTGACGCTCAAGCTCGTGCTGCGAACCGGCGGCGAGGCGATCCCCGAGACCTACTGGACAATCCGGACCGTCAAAGGCGAGATCGTCAAGGAAAGCGTCGGCGCGCTGCCCTCGCACACGCTGGCCCCGGGCAACTATTCGGCTGTTGCCAAGTGGCAGGGTAAGGGCTTTCGCAAGGATTTTGCCGTTCGCGACGGTGACAAGGCGCAGATCGAAGTCGTGACGCAGTAGACCAGCAATCTAATTGTTGCGCTAAAACTGATTGAGGACCCAATCGGTCGGGCAGCGGCTCTTTTCCATCCTGTGCAACACGTCGTCGCGCGCGTGCGGCTGGCCAAGTTCGGCGAACACGCTGCGCGCGATCTGCCAATGTTCGCAGGCCGAGGTCAGATCGCCATCCCGCAAGGCCAGATCGCCGAGTTCGACGCGGGCGGCGGCATGTTCGGATCGCATGTCGAGTTGGACCGCCAATTGCACGCATTCGGCAAGTCTGAGACGGGCCGGGCCGAGCGCACCGGCCCGGATGTGGTCTCGGGCCATGGCGAGGTACTGCGTTGGCAGCAGGTGCTGTTCGCTGGCGCGACGGTCCTCGACGAGGACGGGCGGAGGTTGGGGTACGGCCACGGGTGGTGGGACTGGTTCAGATCGCGGAACGTTAAGTTTGACCGGCGGGGCAAGCGGCGGCGCGGCGTGCGGCGACAGAACCCCGATTGGCGCGGCGCGGCGGCGGGCGCGGCGCGTCGACCGCCACGCAACCACAACGAGGCCGATCAGCGGCAGTGCCAGCACGACCCACGCGATCCACCCGTCCAAACTCATGTTCGCCTCTGCCCTCGCTTCCGACGCCACTCAGTCTACACACTCGACGCGCCAGCGCACCTGCCGTCAGCGAAACGGCGCTGCCAGCATCGCTCCGCCCCGGCTCCACAAATTGTTCACGC
>JANORU010000586.1:0-8790 GCA_031415475.1 Hyphomicrobium sp. | reverse complement strand
GCGCGGTGATGAAATCACCCTCGCGGCCAATAGCCGGTTGCTTGACGTAATAGCCATGCTCCGGGTCTTGAAGGCACGCCTCCATATACTCGGCGACGCTGATCGGTCCTTCCCGCTTGATCCGCTCCTTGAGCTTCAAGGCGAGCGGCGTATCGCGCCGCGCGTTCGGATCGTAGCTCACGCCCGCGCTTGCCCCGGCTCGCTCTCGCCGCGCGCCGTCATGATGAAATACAGCCCGAGCAGGAACATCGGTAGGCAATAAAACTGCCCGGCGGTGAGCGGCTCGATGTTGAGGGCGTGGATCGGTTCCGGCTCGCGATAGAACTCGCAGATGAAGCGCGCAATCGCATACCACGCAAGCCACACACCCGTGACCAGACCTGGCCGCTTCAGCGCCAAGGCATGGTGTGTCAGATAGCGGATGATAAAAATCATCACCACACCTTCAAGAGCGGCTTCGTAAAGCTGGCTCGGATGGCGCGGCTCTGGCCCGCCATTGGGGAACACCATGCCAACTGCCGCATCGGTGACGCGGCCCCAATGTTCCGAGTTGATGAAGTTGGCAACCCGGCCGAACACCAAGCCGAAGGGAACGGCGGCGCAGCAGATGTCCATCACGCTCTTCGCGGAAACGCCATAGCGGCGTGCGAACAGCAAGATTGCCAAGCCCGATCCGATCAGCGCGCCATGAAAACTCATGCCGCCTTTCCAGATCTTCACGATCTCGGCCGGATTGGCGAAGTAGTATCCCGGATCATAAAGCAGCACTTGGCCAAGCCGACCGCCGATCACCACGGCCAGCGTGATATAGAGCAGCAGATCGTCGACCCGGTCGCGCGCGAACGGCGGCGCGTTTCTGGCCCACAGCCGCGTGGTATCGACCAGACGCTGCGCGTACACCCAGCCGCCGAGCAGACCCGCCATATAGGCGAGGCCGTACCACTTGATGCTGATCGGCCCGAGCGACAGCGCGACCGGATCGATATTCGGATAAGGAATGGCAAAAAGGGTCATCGTGCTCGCGGTCCTGCCAGATATGGCCGGACGTTGACGGCGGCCCGCCAAATTAGTCAAGCAAGGCGGAGTACATGACAAGATTTCTGAGTGCGCTATAACCGGCCCCAGATCCGCCGCCGGTGTGCCGCGCCCCAGATTTCGGAGTTCTCGCCCCATGACACAAACCAACAACCGCATCTTCGATGAACTCGGCAAGCTGATGACCGATGCGGCCGGGGCCGCCCAGGGCGTCCAACGCGAGGTCGAGGGCATCATGAAGTCTCAAGGCGAGCGCTTTCTCGCCGGCATGGACCTTGTCAAACGCGAGGAGTTCGAGGCGGTCAAAGCGATGGCCGCCAAGGCGCGCGACGAGAACGACCGGCTGGCCAACGAACTCTCTGCATTAAAGGCCGAGTTGGGGTCATTGAAGACCCGCGCCTGAAGCCTCACACCGGGACTATGAATCGCGCGGATACTCATCTGACGCCGCACGTCGAGTCCCCCAAAACAGCTCTCCACAGCTTGATGGGCCGTTTTCAACACGCATCTTATCCGCGCCGATTCGGTGCCGCATTTCCGGCCCTGTTGGCGCGGAAAAAGCAGGTCCGGACGCGCTTCGCCGTGGATCATACCCGGCCGTGGCTTGCGACTCGTCGAAGGCTGGTGCTTTCGTCCGCACGTCGCCGGACAACGGCTGCAGCAGTGGGCGTTGAGATCGTCGCGTCGGGGTAGACTGCCGGGGTCGCAAACGCTGCGCTCCCACGACACTAAAGGACACCGCATGGCATCGGCCGAACACGGCTACGAGCGCGTAATGAACCCGATCGACCTCGTCGAGCAGCTCGCTGCGCAACACGACTGGGCGGTCGAACGCAATGGCGACGACGAACTCACCCTCGTGGTTGGCGGTAACTGGACCGACTATCACATCTCGCTCAACTGGCGCGACGACCTGGAAGCGCTGCATCTCGCCTGCGCCTTCGACTTCCGCGTACCGGATACACGCTTGAATGAGATGTACCGGCTCATTGCTCAGATCAATGAACAGCTGTGGCTTGGTCACTTCGACCTTTGGACCCAGGAAGGTCTAGTCATGTTTCGCCACGCCTTGCTGCTCAACGGCTCGGTCTGCGCCCCCGCCCAGTGCGAAGCCATGCTGAAAGCAGCGCTCGAATCCTGCGAGCGCTATTATCAGGCCTTTCAGTTCGTCGTCTGGGCCGGTAAGGAAAGCCGGGAAGCGCTGGTCTCCACCATGTTCCAGACCGAGGGACGGGCGTAGCGTCCCAACCGTCGTCGCGCCTTCGAACAGGTGAGCGGCCGGCGCGCCGCAACCAGGGTTCGAACGCCATGTCGCTTGCACTTTCAGGTCCGCTTCTGATCGCCGGCGCCGGCAAAATGGGCGGCGCCATTCTCGAAGGCCTGCTCAATCGCGGCCTCGATCCGCGCATGGTTATCGTCCAGGATCCGGCCCCGCCGTCCGACGTCCAGGCGCTGCTTGATCAGCACGGTATTCGCGCTCAAGCGCAACTCGACAATCTTGCAACGCCGCCGTCGGTTTTGCTCGTCGCCGTCAAACCGCAGATGATGGACAGTGTGTTCCCGTCGCTCGCGCGCTACGTGGGAGCTGATACCGTCGTGCTCTCGATTGCGGCCGGCAAGGCAATCAACAGCTTCGAACAGCATCTGCCCACTGGGACCGCTGTCATTCGCACCATGCCGAACACGCCGGCGGCCATCGGCCGGGGCATCACCGCGTGCGTCGCCAATGCTGCGACCTCAAACGCCCAGCGCGATCTCGCGACCAACATTCTTGCTGCCACCGGCGAGGTCGTGTGGCTCGACAATGAAGCCGACATGGATGCCGTGACCGCCGTCTCGGGCTCGGGACCGGCCTATGTCTTCCTGCTTGCCGAATATCTGGCGGAAGCCGGCCGGGCGGCGGGACTATCGCCGGACCTGGCATCTCGCCTGGCGCGCGCCACCGTTTCGGGTGCCGGAGAACTGCTGCACCGCTCCGATCTCACGGCCGAAACGCTGCGCGAAAACGTCACCTCGCCGAATGGCACGACCGCCGAAGCGCTGTCGGTGCTGATGGCCGAGCCCGGTTTGAAAGACTTGATGACCCGCGCCATTTTGGCGGCTCAGCGCCGCAGCCGCGAGCTTTCGAAATAAGGTTGGAGGTCCTATTCCGGGCTCGCGGCCGCGTTCGCGATGGGGCCTTGAGTGTTGCGCTCAGGCACGTCGAGCGTTTCGTTGCGTCCGGCCGGGACGGGAGGAACGTCCGGCCTTTTTTGGCAACAGCTCTCGATCTCAATTTCGGCGTCCAGGGATTGCCCAATCGGGCGGAACTCTGGATTTGTCCGGGCCCTTGGCAGGCGGGGACGCCTCAGTCCCGAACGAGATGTGTTATGTTACAGTGTACCAATTTCCGCAAGGGAAACTCGCCCCTCTCACGCAGTTGTGTAGACATGTGTGAAGGTAATCACTGGGTGGACGTGTCCTTCCGGCGGCGCGCGACGTCGCGAATATTGCCCGAGTCCACGTCACAGCGGACGTCGTACTCCCGGCCTTCGGAGCGCACGACAAAGTACAGCGCCGGGGCGCCATCGGGCGCCGTTCCCAGCCGATGCCCAAGAGGCGCGCCGATCGCGGTAATCGACTTGGCGCACGGGCCTTCAGGAATGTTCGGATCGAGCGGCTCGTTCGCCACCGCGGCGACGGGCAACGCCAACACACTCAGGATGCTTGAAAGTCTCAGAATATGAGCAGTCATCTCGCACTCCATCTGCATTCGTCCGCGAACGCGCGCGGGCAATGGGGCGACCGTAATACGTGTTACATTATAGCGTTACGCAAATGGCAGTGACTGAGCCGTGAAGTCCGGATAGGGACTTCGTCCCTAACCTGTTTTGCGAGAAGGATAATTTCCCACTTCACCGCCACTTGAGAGGCTCAGGCACGGTTCAAGCTTGCGGCGTTCCTATATTTCAATTATTCTTTAAATATGGAATCGACCGATGTCGTCCGTGCCCTTGCGGCACTCGCCAACAGCCATCGCCTGACACTCTTCCGTGCCCTCGTCATCGCTGGGCCAAGCGGGCTCGCGGCCGGCAGCTTGGCAGCGGCCGCCGGCATTAGCCCCGCTAACCTCACCTTCCATCTCAAAGAACTCGATCACGCTGGACTGACACGCTCCTGGCGCGACGGCCGCTTCGTGCGAACCGCCCTCAACGTCGATGCCGTTCGAACGTTGATCGCCTTCATGACGGAGGACTGTTGCGGCGGCCGGCCGGAGCTCTGCGGAGATGGATTCGTCGCCAGCGATGCGCTCTGTTGCGGCGAAACGAAGGGAGCCGAGATCTGACCATGAGCGACCGCGTCTACACTGTCCTTTTCCTCTGTACCCACAATTCCGCCCGCTCGGTGCTGGCCGAGGCGGCGATGAACAGTTTGGGCCGCGGCCGATTTCGCGGCTACTCGGCCGGCAGTCATCCGAGCGGCCGCGTCAATCCTTACGCGCTCGAACTCCTGGCCCATCTTGGCCACGACGTTTCCGGGATCAGATCAAAATCGTGGGACGAGTTCGCGGCACCAGGCCCGCCGCCGCTCGATTTCGTCATCACCGTTTGCGACGACGCGGCCGGCGAAACGTGCCCTCATTGGCCGGGACAACCGGCAACGGCGCATTGGGGCCTGCCCGATCCGTCACGAGTCGAGGGCAGTGAATCCGAGAAGCGCGCCGCGTTCGCCGAAACATTTCGCATGCTGACGCGCCGCATCGAACCGTTCACGCAGTTGCCAATGGCGTCGCTCGACAAACTCGCGCGCGAACGGCACATGACCGGCATTCATCAGGCTCAAAAAACCGAACCGTCAACCGAGAGCCAATAATCGATGCAGGGCCAGCCCGTTCCCCTCAGCCGCCGGCTGCTCGCGGAAGCCACAGGCAGTTTCTTCCTGCTCGCGACGGTCGTCGGGTCCGGCATCATGGCCGACAATCTGGCAGGGGGTAATGGTGCGCTCGCCCTGCTCGCCAATGCGATGGCGACCGGCGCTATTCTGATCGTGTTGATCACCATGCTCGGCCCGATCTCGGGCGCGCATTTCAATCCCGCGGTGTCGATGATCTTTGCCGCCCGGCGAGACCTCACGCCGGGCGATGCTGCACTCTATGCTTTGACGCAGGCGATCGCGGCCATCACCGGCGTCATCGCGGCCCATCTGATGTTCGGCCTCGATGCCGTGCAGGTGTCATTGACTGAGCGATCCGGCGCGTCCCAACTGTTCAGCGAAGCCGTTGCCGCGTTTGGGCTGGTGCTGACCATTCTGCTGACGCTCGCGCGCAAGCCCGACGCGGTTGCCGTCAACGTCGGGCTCTATATCTTCGCTGCCTATTGGTTCACGGCCTCGACCTCGTTCGCCAATCCGGCCGTCACGATTGCGCGCTCATTAACCGCGACATTCGCCGGCATCCGGCCGGCCGACGTCGCGGGGTTTATCGCCGCGCAACTGACCGGCGCCGCACTTGGCTGGCTCGTCGCCCGCGCTCTGACGACCGACCGCCGGATTGACCCGATCTAACGCCCTTCCAATCCACCGCCCGGCTCCTTACGTTTCCCCCAACACGAGGAGAGACCGCGATGCTCGATGAAACGACGCTCAAGGGCCGGATTATCGCCGAAACCCTGCGGCTGGCAGCGGCCAAGCCGTGGGGCGAGGTGACAATGCACGACATCGCCACTGCTGCCGCCACGGACCTCGTGCATTTGCGCCGCGAGTTCCCATCGAAGACGGCCATCGTTTCCGCCTTCGGCCGCGCGGTCGACGATGCGGTGCTCACCAAAGCCACCAAGCCGGACCCTGCTCAGCCGGCCCGTGACCGCATCTTCGATGTCGTCATGACCCGGCTCGACGTGCTCCAACCTTATAAGGCGGGCCTCAAATCGATCCGCGCTGCCAGCTCCGCCGATCTCGAATTGATGCGCCGGATGATGGCCTCGCAGGCCTGGATGCTGCACGCCGCCGGTGTTCCGACCGACGGCATGACCGGCTTCTCGCGCGTTGCCGGCCTCGCTTCGGTGTACACAAGCACGGTCGATACCTGGCTTGCCGACGACGACCCGGGCCTCGCCCGCACCATGGCGGCCCTCGACCGCCGCTTGAAGCGCGGCGAGCAGGCGCTGACGGCCGTCAGTGATGTGGTCAATGGCGCGTGGGACTTCGCGCGCGGGTTAGGCAATGTCTTCAATCCGCGCACGACACCGTCGGAACCAAAACCCGGCGATGCCGCTGGTGGGCCAACGACGGGGGCCTGACCGCACCGGTCCTTTAGTTCCCGCCGAACATGTTGTTGAAGAAGTCGTTCAGAGACGAGTTGTTCTTCTGGTAGCGGTTCTTGATGGGCTTGCCATTGGGCCCGATGATCACGCCCGGACCGCCGTTCATGAAGAAGCCCCAGTCATCCGGCGACTCCGCATATTGCACGCGGCTGAACTTCACCGGCGCCAGATGATCCCCACCGCGCGCGATCTGGCTGAACTTGCCGGCGAGTGCCAGTTTCAGGCGCTGCTCGTGACCATAGACATCCTTGAACGACGTCTCCGTGCCATCCTCGGCAACGCGTGTCGTGAAATACGACACGTGGACTGGGATCGGCTTGTCGATCTTGACGGCGACTTCGTCTTCATTCGACTGCTGCGTTTCGTGCACCTGATCGGGCGACCAGCCCTTGTCGGCCTCAAGCAGGATCTCGGCAAGGCGCATCGGATTGCGCACCCGCATGCAGCCGTGGCTGAACGGCCGGCTCGGTTCGTTGAACAGGCTCTTGGCGGTCGTGTCGTGCAGATAGACGCCGTGCTTGTTGGGGAACGTGAACTTGACGACGCCAAGCACGTTGCCGGGTCCCGACGGCTGATAGACATCGAAGTGGCGAATGTCGGCGCGCGACCAGTCGACACTATACGGGCTCACTTCGCGGCCATTGCGCATCAGCTTCAAGCCCTGACGCTCGAAGCCACCGCCACCGCGCGCCAGGCTCGGATAAAGCTCAAGCACCTTGATGCTTTCCGGCACGTTCCAGCGCGGATTGAAATAGATCGTCTCAAGCTGATCTGAGAAAATCGGCGTCTGCTTGGACACCTCGCCGGTCACAATCCGCTCTTCGTGGATGACCGTGCCGTTCTTGACGACGCGCACCATGAACTCAGGGATGTTGACCCAGACATAGACGTCGCCGAGGTTATCGGGCATCCAGCGCCACTGTTCCATGTTGGCGAGAATTTTTTCAGGACTTGGCAGTTCGAAGGTATTCAGCGACTTGCGCGTCTTGGCGCTGACGACGCCGTCGGCCTTGAGACCGTTCTCGCTCTGATACTTGGCAACCGCCGACGCCAGGTCGTCATCGAACAGCGATGGATCGGCCGGCCAGCCGCCTTCCGCCTTCGCTTCGACCTTGAGCCGCTCGCGCAACAGCGCGATGTGCGGATGGCGCTTGCCGGGAATGAGTTTCGGGCCTTCCGGAATCTGCACGATTCTGTCGGCGCCTTTGGCAGCGCGCGACATCGCCAGATAGCGCTGACGCAGCCGCTCGAACTCGGGGTGTTGGGGCTGGAAGCTGCGCAGCGTCGCTCCGGCATCGCTTGACGCAGCAAGATCGTCGAGCACCTTTTTCGGCTCGACGTACTGCGGTGTCCGGTCGAGATAGGACGACAACTGTTTTGTCGGTTCGCTGATCCGGCCGCCGCGCGCGTAGCGGGCATACTTCAGGACATTCTGGGCAAACCGCAATTCGGCTTCGATGCGCTGCTGGCGTGACAGGGGCGCGCCATCGCCGGTGTCGTCGGCCAGTGGAATGATATTGAAATCGTCGGGGTTGAGGCCCCATTCGTCGGCGGTTGCAAACTCGGCCATCGCCGATTGCGCCTTGGCTGTGTAGCCGGCGCGGCCGATCCAGACCGGCTCATCGGCACGGCCTTCGTAGAATGCGACTAGCGCCTGCCAGTCGACCGCCTCTTCCTCGCTCGGGTTCGCCTGGGTGTTTAGCAACTGCTGGCGGATGTCCACTCCGATCGGCGGTTCGGCCCCGGTTCCGGTCAGTCCGGCCGTTGGGTCTGCAGTGGCAACGACCGCATGATGGGTCGCATCTTGTGCCATCGCTGGGACGGCGGCTGCTGACAGGGCCAGCGCACTCGCGCAGCACATCACCGCAACTTCGATACCCAGCGCACGCATCACCGTTCTCCCGCACTCGTCGTAAAACGACCCTATGCGACGCCCCAACGCCTGGAAAGCGCGGAGCCGCACTACTCTTTCCATGCCAGGACGATGCGGCAGAAGTGTTGCTGAATTGCAAACCGGCGTCCCGCTTTGGGGCCGATCTTAGACACTGTTGGGGCGAATTGCCTTACAGCCCGCCGAGGACCGCGTTCACAAGACTTTGAACGCTATCGTCACCTTTCTTGGCAGGCCGGGCTTTGGCGCCCGCGACCCGAGGTATGGCGGTCTGATCGACCGGGGCCAGATGATCTGGGCCGACAGCAATTTTCTGCCATTCCCCGGCCAGCGCCTGCTTCACGCGCCGCTCGTGGCCGTAGATGTCGCCGAAACTCGCGATTTTTCCGCCATCTTCAACCCGGGCCGTGAAGTACGTGATGTGAACCGGGATCTTCTGTCCCAACTCTATGATGTTGTGATCCGGACCGTTTTTGACGAGATCGTCGATCTTCGCCCGGTCCCAGCCCTGGTCGGCGCCGAGCACCACGGTCGCCATATTGAGCGGATTGCGGATGCGCATAC
>JANORU010000585.1:0-3414 GCA_031415475.1 Hyphomicrobium sp. | reverse complement strand
GCCACTCGCTGCTGGCGGCACGACTGCTCGAACGCGACGGTGCCACTGTCGTACGCTGCCGCACGGGGCGCGAAGCTGTCCTTGCACTTCAGTCAATGCGCGACGGCAAGACGCCGCTGTTTGATATCGTTCTCATGGATCTGTTCATGCCCGATCTCGACGGGCTTGAAGCGACGCGGCGCATTCGTGCGCTGTTCGCCGCCGCTGCTGCCAACATGCCGATGTGCCCGCCGATCGTGGCGCTGACCGCCAATGCGTTCCCTGAGGACCGCGAGCGGTGTCTGAGGGCCGGGATGGACGATTACCTGGCCAAGCCGTTCGACCCTGATGAGCTTAATTCCGTTATCGCGCGCTGGACCGGGCCTCGTGCCGTGCGGTCAATTGGACGCAAGCCGGCCGCCTGACGAAAGTCTTCCGGCGTCGCAAAGTTGTCGCGGAATCGTGCACAATGTTCGTCAGCGGCTGACAAGGCTGCGTCGGATAAACGTGCGGTCCACGGGACGGGTCATCCATGCGATTGACGGCAGCGAACGGTAGTTCACTGAAACGCAAACCGGCCCGGAAATCGATACCTCGCGGATTGCTCGCGATCACCACCCTGGATGGTTCGGGGCTGAAGACCCACTTCCCGGACCTCCGCCCGAAGCCGCCAAAGGTTTATGGCAAGATCGGCGATCTTGAAGTCCGGCTCGCCAACACGCGCAAAGAGATCCAGCAGGCGCAGCGATTGCGCTATTCGGTGTTCTACGAAGAAATGTCGGCCAAGCCGAGCACTGTTGCAGCTGTGCGGCGGCTCGACCAGGATCGCTACGACGCCTATTGCGACCACCTTCTGGTCGTCGATACCAGTCACAGGTCGGCAGAAACCGGCGCCTGGGTCCAAACACGGCGGCCAAAGGTGGTCGGCACCTATCGCGTGCTCCGGCAGGACATCGCCGAGCGCTCGCTCGGGTTCTACACGCAGAGCGAATACGATATCGCCCCGCTGATCGCCGCCCGTTCGCCGCGCTACCGGTTTATGGAACTGGGCCGCTCGTGTGTGTTACAGCCATACCGTACTAAGCGCTCGGTTGAATTGTTGTGGCACGGGCTTTGGACCTATGTGCGCGAGCACAAGGTTGACGTGATGATCGGCTGCGCCTCGTTCGAAGGCACCGACCCTGCCGAACATGCGATGGCGCTGAGCTTCCTGCACCACTATGCTCTTGCGCCGCCGGAGTGGCGCTGCAGTGCTCATCCTCATCTCTTCCAACCCATGAACCTGCTCCCCAAAGAGCAAGTTGACGTCAAGGCTGCGCTCAAGGCCATGCCGCCTTTGATCAAGGGCTATCTGCGGCTTGGTGCTTATATTGGCGATGGCGCGGTGATCGACCGGCAGTTTGGAACGACCGATGTACTGATTATTTTGCCGGTCGAGAAGATCGACCCTCGTTACTTCGAACACTTCGGCGCGCCCGACGAAGTCAAGAGCCGCGTGTCGCTGGACGCCTGACGGCCTCGCGAACCCCTCGTGAATTTGCCGGCGTTGGTCTAGACTTCAGCCGCTTATCGGTTCGAAGGAGTGTGGACGTGAACGATCCCCAGGCGTTGAAGTCCGTTTCGTCGCTTTTGCGCTTCGATGGTCCACTGCAGGAACCCCAGGTCTATCGGCCGCCGGCAGACCGGATCATTGCAGGCGATCCGGTACAAACCGCATGGAACGTATTTGCGAGCCCAGACGAGCGTTTCAACTCCGGCATTTGGGAATGCCAGCCCGGTAAGTGGCGCGTCGTCTTTTCCGAGAGCGAGTTTTGCCAACTCTCGAAAGGTGTGCTGATTGTCGTCGGCGATGACGGCTCGACGACGACGTTTCGCGCCGGCGACGCCTTCGTCACGCCGGCGGGGTTCACTGGAACGTGGGAGGTCGTCGAGACCGCACGCAAGGTTTACGCCTTCTACGAGTGATGCCGCCTCAACGGCGTCACCTCTTCGGGTTCGCTGTCGTCACGGCCATAGAGCCAGTCTTCGATCAGTTGGATCAGAGCATTGATAGCGAGCATCATGGTGTGTCGCCTTTCCTGAATGAGTTTCGCTGACAGACATTCTGACAGCCAAACTGTTTGCGAACAAACGTCATTGCTTTACAGGCGCCACAACACTTTCTTACATGTGTCATGGCTCACCGGTTCCCCTCTCTAAACGCGTTGCGCGCCTTTGAATGTGCCGCACGGCACAGCAGCCTCACTTTGGCGGCATCCGAAATGAACGTGACTCATGCCGCCGTCAGCCGGCACATTCGCGAGCTTGAAGGCTGGCTCGGTGTGGAACTTTTCATTCGCACGGGGCGCGGTGTTGAGTTGACGGAATCGGGCCGGGCCATGGCGCGCGATTTGACCGGTGCGTTCGACCAGCTGGCCGCTGCAATCGCGCCGTACTCGCCAAAGCGGCAATCCAGTCAGCTAGTCATCACGTCGGATGTGTCATTTGCTGCGTGCTGGTTGGCGCCGCGTCTCGGACAGTTCTCGGCCAGGCATCCCGGCATCGAGATCATTCTCGATCCATCGCCGCGCTTGGTGGACTTCAAACGCAACGAAGCCGACCTCGGCATTCGCTACGGTTCTGGCGTGTGGGAGGATGTGCAGTCTCTACTATTGGTGCGCTCGCGCATGTCTGCGGTTTGCAGCCCTGGATATCTGAAAGCGAACCGTGTCCGCGAGCCGGCTGATTTGGTCAGTCTGCCGTTGATCCACGAAGACGTGAAACCACTGTGGCAGGATTGGCTGAGTGCGGCCGGTGTCTCGCGCAAAGTTACAGAAGGCGGTCGGCTGGTGATGGGACACCTCGCAATCGCCGCGGCCGAAGCCGGGCAGGGATTTGCCCTCGCCGATGCGCTGCTCGCCTGCGATGCGCTCAAAGCCAAGCGGCTCGTCCGGCCGTTCGATGTCTATGTTGGGGAGTTGGGCTACCATCTTGTCCGCCGCGCCGGTCGTGCGGAAACAAAGCCGATGATCCTGTTTCGCGTCTGGCTTGAAAGTGAAATCAAAGCCTCGCTGCGAACAGTACCTTGGGAGCGGTGACATGACTGGAATATGCCGCGACCAGCGGTGTCGCCACGGTCATGGATCAAGGGTCGCGGATAGTGACCCATTACCCCTTTGAGTGGGTGCTTCGACGTTGGTTGAAGCTATAGTCTCCGTTATCTGAAACCGCCTTGTGCGGTGCAGCAACGAGGAGCGCGCCCGTATCGTTCGGTTGGCCGAAGGGCCTGCCGTCCGGTTGAGGTGTTGCCAGTTTGGGAAACGCCAAAATCATGAAGAACAAAGTCATTTCGGCCAGCGACGCGATTGCGCTGGTGCGCGACGGCGATGTCATGTGCACCACCGGCTTTGTCCAAAGCTGCATTCCAGAGGCCTTACACGCTGCTCTCGAAAAGCG
>JANORU010000584.1:0-3108 GCA_031415475.1 Hyphomicrobium sp. | reverse complement strand
TGATGGCCGATCGACGCGAAGGGATAAATCTTGGTTTTGTCGCCGTTCGTGGTCAGGCCGGCGACCACGTCCTGGCTGACGAGTTCGACGCCGTCGCCGAGAACCGCATCCTTGCCGACCAGGCAAAACGGCCCGACTTTGACGTCGAATCCGAGTTTTGCTCCGTCTTCGACGATTGCTGTAGAATGAACGCCGGGCTTAGCCATTCTTGCTCACTGCGAACGCCCGTGCCTCGGCGGTGTCCGCGAGCATGGCGCTGATTTCGGCTTCGGCAACCACTGCGCCATCGACGCGAGCTTCGCCGTAGAACCGCCACACCCGTCCCCGGTTGCGGATCTTGCGGACATGATAGTGCAATTGATCGCCGGGAAGAACCGGCTTCCTGAACTTGGCCTTGTCTATCCCCATGAAGTACACGAGTTCCGCCTTATAGTTCTCGCCGAGGCTATGCACGCACAGCGCGCCGGCGGTCTGCGCCAAGCCCTCGATGATCAACACGCCCGGCATCACCGGATATTGCGGAAAGTGTCCGGGAAAGAACGGCTCGTTGATCGTCACGTTCTTGATGCCGACACAGCTCTCGTCGCGATCCATGTCATAGATGCGATCGAGCAGCAGGAACGGATAGCGATGCGGCAACAGCTTCATCACGCGGGTAATGTCGGCCGTACCGAGCGCCGGTTTTCGTGTCTTGTCGTCCATACCCTTCCTCATCTCACGCCCCTCAACGGACTGCGGGCCTATCAAACCTTCACGTGGCGCCGCCGTCCGGCTCGCTTCCGCCATCGCTTTTGCGCGACGCAAGCCTCGCCAGTATCGCCAGCTCGCGCGCCCACTGCTTCAACGGTCGCGCGGGTGTCCCGCCGACAATCGCGCCCGGCGGCACATCCTCCTTGGGGTGCGACGCGCCGGCCACCTGCGCCCGGCTGCCGATCTTGATGTGACCGACCGTTCCGGACTGCCCACCCATGACAACGAAATCTCCCAGTTCCGTAGAACCCGAGATGCCGGTATGGGCGACGATCAGACAATGCCGTCCGATCAGGACGTTGTGCCCGATCTGAACGAGATTATCAATTTTGGCGCCTTCACCGATGATGGTATCCTTAAGGGCGCCGCGATCTATTGTGGTATTTGCGCCAATTTCGACGTCGTCCTGCACGATGACCCGGCCGATCTGCGGCACTTTGAGGTGCCCCTCGGTCCCCATGGCAAAGCCAAAGCCGTCCTGACCGATGCGCACTCCGGAATGGATCAACACCCGGTCGCCGATCAGGGCGTGGGTGACGGTCGACAGCGGACCGACATAGCAATTGCGCCCAATCGCGACGCGGTAGCCGATGACCGCACCGGCGGCGATCCGTGTGCCTGCCCCGATCGTCGCCTCCGGCCCGATGATGGCGCCCGGCTCAACAGCGACCCCCGGCTCCAACATTGCCGACGGATCGATGGCGCGTCCGGTCTCGCCGATAGCCGCTTTAGGTTGCAGAGCATCGGGATAAAATTTCTGCAGAGCCAGCGCAAAGGCGCGATACGGATTGGCAACGGTGACCGCCGAGGTCCCGTCGGGCACGCGGTCTTTGAACTGCGCGTTGACCAGACAGAACGACGCTTTGGTCTCGGCGAGTTGCGGCAAATATTTGCGGTTGTCGAGAAATGAGATGTGACCAGCACCGGCATCGCCGAGCGCACGAACGTCGGCAACCATCGCGCCTGACATGCCGGTCTCCGGCCGATCGGCGCCAATGCCCTTGGCCAGCTCCGCAAGTTGGAACGGCCCCGCATTGGAGAAGAAGCCGGGGTGCTCCATCCTGGTCGGTCCCTTGAGAACGGCCCTCTCGCTGGGCCTGACTTAGAGCATTTTCCGGCGAAGTGACCACCGGTTCGTCGTAGAAAATGCGACAAAACAAAAATCTAGAGCGCCGATCCGATTCCATCGGATCGCAAAGCGCTCTAGGAGCGCGAGAGTGCTCAATAAGAAACTTCCCGGCAAGCGCTTTACGCTGCCGGGAAGCTCATAACTACCGCCTCACATTAGAATTTGGTGGAGGCGCCGAAGCGGATTTTTTGTTCCTCGTCGAACTTTTCGCTGAGGATGGGCTCGGCGTAGTCGACACGCAGCGGCCCAACCGGCGAATTCCACATCAAGCTGACACCGACCGAAGCGCGCACCGAGCTGTCATCGGCGAGCTGGTTCCCGAGTATGTCCTCCGCCGTTTCACTGGTGTTGAACAGGGAGCCGGCATCGGCAAACACGGCGCCGCTGAGGCCCAGATCATCCGGCACGAACGGCAGGGGGAAGCGGACTTCGGCGTTGGCGGCCCAGAACGTCTTGCCGCCGATGGCATCGCCAGTCGACAAGTCGCGCGGGCCATAGCCCGAGCGATCGAAACCGCGAACAGTTTCACCACCGCGGAAGTACAGATCGAGCAGGCGAACGTCGTCGTCACCCCAACCCTCGATATGGCCGCCGATCAAGCGGCTGACGAAGGTGATCTTTTCGGTAATCGGATAGTAGGCACGGCCTTCACCCTGCACGCGCACGTACTGCACATCGCCACCGAGACCAGCGAAGTCAGACGCAAGTTGCAAATAGTAGCCGCTGGTTGGGTTCTTGGGGTGGTTGCGCTTATCATATGTGAGGGTCGTCCCCACCATTGACGTCCAGGAAACCTCATCCTGGCAATTCGTTGGGGCTCCATTCAGCGGATCGCCGTCCGCATTACGCGGATCGGCAATGTTCGCGTCGCCGCAAGCATCCTTAATGGCCAGCGAAGCGTCGTCATCGACGTCATAGATTTCGTCGCGGGCCAGCGTGTACCCGGTCTGCATCCAAAGGTTTTCGCCCAGCGGGAAGCCGACCCTCAGCGTCGCGCCGGTCTTGCGGCTGCTGAACCCGGAGTCTTCCTGCTGATCCAGCTCCTTGTGGAAGATGTCGAAGCCGGCCGAAATATTGCGATCGAGGAAGCGCGGTTCGGTGAATGACAGATCGATCTGGGCCCGCTCAATCGAACCGGCAAGCTTCAAGCGCAGGAACTGACCGTTACCGAACAAATTGCGCTCGGTAATCGAGATGTCGCCGATTACGCCTTCTGCCGTCGAATAGCC
>JANORU010000583.1:0-3916 GCA_031415475.1 Hyphomicrobium sp. | reverse complement strand
CAAATTTCCACTGTGGCGTCAGCCAATATTCGAACCCGGCCTTAAAGCGGTGCTTCGGGATGCCCGGCAGGCTATCGCCCGAGCGGACGAAGTTGCATTGCGGCGGGTTCGCCGGATCGAACGCGCCCGGTACGAGATCCGGGCAATCCGAGGCACCTTCCGGCGTATTGGGGGCGGGCAAAGCAAGATCATCCTGGAACGTGGCGTCGATCAGCGCATAGGATCCATAGACGTTCAGCTTGCTGTTCTGGTAGCCGACTGCCAGTTCGAGCCCTTGGCGTAAGGTGTCGCCGGCGTTGAGGAAGAAGCCGCGACCCGACTGTTCAGCCGCTGCGTTCAAGATGTCGTCTTCGTTGAGCGTGCGGAAGTATCCCAGGCTCCACGTCAGCCGTTGGCTGTCATAGGACTTCATCTCGCCTCTGAGGCCAACTTCGGCCGAGCGGGAGATGACCTGTTTCAGGGGCGGGTCATCGGTCAGGAAGCTTTCGATGAGACACGGATTTTCAGGTTCCGCGCAGCCAAGTTCAGCGGCCGTCGGCGCGCGATTGGCTTCCGAGTACCCGCCATAAACGGATAGGCCCGGCATAAACTTATAGGTGGCACCGACCATCGGATTGAAGCGCTCGTAGGAATTCTTGGCGTTCAAACCGTCGAACTCGCCGGTCAGATCCTTGAGTTCGATGGTGGCGTGATTGTAGCGTCCACCGACGGTCAGCGCGAACTCATCGGTGATATCGAGCGTGTTGCTGAAGTAGACGCCGTAGTAGTCATTGGTCGTTTCAAGCGATCGCGGCTGGAGATCGTCCGGCTCGACGACGATGATGCCAGTCCCATCGACGACGAACCGTTCGCCGATCACACCAATCTCGCTCGAAGTCTGATAGTTGACCTTGCCGTGGTCGTAGCTGGCGCCAATCAGGAATTGATTGGGCCGGCCGAACAGGCGGGACTTCTCGACGGCTTGCAGTGACCCACCGTAACTGCGGGCATCTGTGTTGATGCGTTCGATCGAGCCAAGCGCATCTGCGCCGGCCGGCACCGCCACGAAGTTTCCGTCCTGATCGCGGATGGCCTGCTCTTCGGCAACGCCGCCTTCAAATTCCGTGAGGCACAGGAAGCCTGGACCTGGATTGTCGGGACCAGCAGGACTTTCGCACTCGTCGGCTTCAGAGAGGTTGCCGTCGATGACGTCGGATTTGAACTTTCTGTAGTAAGCGAGGCCAGCGAATGACAACGTCTCGGTTGCTCGAACGTTTGCACTCAGCGTCGGCATCAGGACTTCAATGTCGGTGACCTGCGGAGACGTGAACGTCCGGCCATAATCGAGATCGAGGAGTTCAACCGGCGCGGCAGTGACAACGCCGGCACTACTGTTGGCGCCCGTGAAACTCAGATGCATCTCGACGGCGCTGCCCTTAAAGCCGATGTCGCCGTACACGCGGCGGATTTCCGCTTCGGAGAAATCGCGGAAGCCGTTCTCTTCCAGAGCCTCGAACGCGGCGTAGGCCGATGCGTTGCCGGCATTGCCACCCGCTTCGACGGCGATCTGGCGGCGGCCGAACGACCCGCCCATGGCATCGATGGTCGCGCCTTCGAAACTGAAGCCGTCCTTCATTGAAATGCCGATAGCGCCGCCGATGGCGTTCAAACCGTAAACCGGGTTGTTGCCGAGCACGGTGATGTCGTTGATCGCGATCGCCGGAATAAGATCGAGATTGACCGTATCGCCGAACGCTTCGTTGATGCGCACGCCGTTCTGATAAACGGCCAGCGCCTGCGAGCGTCCGCCGACCGGTGAGGCATCAAATCCGCGATACGAGATATCCGTCCGGAACGAACTGCCGGCGGTGTCCGACAGAATGATGCCCGGCACTTTCTGATTGAGAACGTTCTGAACTTGGCCCGAGCCGTCACGCGCGATGTCAGCCGCCGAAGCGGTGCCAACGGCGCCCGGAACTTTGTCGAGCGGAATTTCGCTGCCGCCGATCGGCGACATCTTGACGGCCGTGTCGCCGGCTGGTGGGCCAGGCGGTGGCGGCAACGACGGTGGCGCCGACGTCACTTCGGGATCAGGGACCGCATCAGACTGCGAAGCGGGCGCGGGAGCAGGCTCTGGCTCGGGCGCGACCTTCTTAACAACCTTCTTCGGCTTCGGAGGCAGAGCTGACGGATCGGGCTCGGGTTCTTTCTGAGTTTCGACTTTCACTTCCGGCAGCACATCGGGCGCCGTCGTATCTGCCGGTGCCGCTGCAGGTGCCGGTTGAGCCGGCGCGGGTTCAGTCGTCGTGGCCGCAGGAGCGGGCGGCGTTGGAGTGGCAGATGGCGGAACCTCTGTGCTCGGAGCCGGTGGCGCCGGAGTCGTAGCCGGTGCAGGCGTGGGATCAGCGGCCGGAGCGGGCGTCGTCTCTGCCGGAGCCGCCGGTGGCGGTGGCGCCGGTTCTTGCGCTTGAAGGATTGACGCTCCGGCTGTCGCCAGAAGGGCAATCGCCGTGCCGAGGAGCAAATTCGATCGTGTCATGGGTCTCGCCAGAAATCGCTTCACCGCAGCCGCCCACGGAATCAAACAAATCAGAGTGATTCTAAAGCTTCTCCCGAATTAGATTCCAAAGGCCTCGATCCACAATGGCAAGACTTCCCGGAATCCCCGGGAGCGGTCACAATTCTGCCCAATGTGGCCGCGGCGCATCGGGACAAAGTCCGCCCGCGGACTAGGAATTTTTCCCGGCCAAGACCATCCAGTGGTTAAGGGTTGTGCATCCCGGTCAGTCGACCGTCCGAAGCCTTACAAATCCGAAAGGAAAATTCACGGATCGATGATGAGACGACCTGCAAATGACATGTTATAGAGGCACACTTTCTTCGACAGGCCGGACGGCGAAATCTGCACTTCACGCCAGCTCGGAGATCGCTTAAGCGTGCGCCTTGAACGCACGCCTCAGGAGGGTTGTTTGCAGTATCAGTCGTCGTGCGTCAGGCCGGACAAGCAACAGGCCCCGTCGCTTTCCCGTCCACCGGCAAGGGCATCACTTTACGCGCTGTGCGGCGCACTTGGTTTGGCACTCGCTTGCACCGGTCCAGCTGCGGCGGAGCCGGGTCTCACCCTTGAACTCAACAAGCTCGAACCGCAGGACGCGAGCTGCAAAGCCTACCTGGTGGTCGATAACCCGGGCTCGACCGGTTATCAGGCCTTGAAGCTCGACCTCATCTTGTTCCAGCCCGATGGCGTCATCGGCCGCCGCCTCGCGGTCGATCTGGCGCCCATGAAGGCCGCCAAGAAGTCAGTCAAAATTTTTGTCCTCGACGGCACGGCTTGCGACAAGATCGGCAGCTTGCTCATCAATGAGGTCACGGAATGCAAATCGGACAGTGGACCCATCAATGATTGTCTCGCGGCCATGACCGTGAAGTCTCTCACCACCGTCCAATTGTCGAAGTAAGGAACCCCTTCAGTGCAACCTACCCCTGCGGGCCACTCGTTCTCGATTGTCGACATGATCTGGTCAGCCGATCCGATCGTTCAGTTCGTCATGCTATTGCTGGCGCTGGCATCGATCGCCTGCTGGGCGATCGTCGTCGAGAAGATGGTGCGGCTCTCGCGTTTGAGACGAGACCTCACTGTGGTCGAAGCAGCAGCGGCTGGCAGCACGGAAAACACCGGCGCTAACGGACTTGTCCGCCGGCTCTTGGCATCAGCCGAGAACGAGGCCAACGATGGAGCGTCGCGCGGCGAAGACCGCAGCGACGTCCGCGCGCGGCTCGAACGTGCCATGAAGGCGACGTTGAAAACCGAATTGCAGACCATCGAAACCGGCCTGCCGTTTCTGGCAACAGTCGGCTCGGCGGCGCCATTCATTGGTCTGTTCGGCACCGTCTGGGGCATCATGAACAGCTTCACGGCCATCGCCGCACGCCAGGA
>JANORU010000582.1:0-6480 GCA_031415475.1 Hyphomicrobium sp. | reverse complement strand
CAGCAGCGACGCGTTCGGCGCTTTTGGCGGTCAGCCCGTGACGGTAGAAGGGAACGTGCATGACAGTGTCCTGGCCGGTCAGGCGAAGCGCGTGAAGTCGTGGGTCTCGACAATTTTCGGCAGCTCATCGAAGAACTGGCGGCGTGGCTGCCATCCCAGCGCGCGGATCTTGCTGTCGTCGAGGCTGTAACGCACATCCTGACCAGACCGGTCGACACTGCGCGTCCAGGCTTTGTCTTCCGGCACGCCGAGGATCCCGGCGATAGCCCGCAGCACCTCGATGTTTTTCAGTTCGATGTTGCTGCCGACATTATAAATGTCATTCGGCGGCGCCTTCTCGATCAACGTCAGCAAGGCTTCGACGGTATCGTCGGCGTGCAGCCAGGAGCGGACATAGCTGCCGTCGCCGTGCATGGTTGCCGGCAGTCCGCGCCGCATCCGCCCGGAGCTTTTCGGGATCAGTTTCTCCGGATACTGGTGCTCGCCGTAGTTGTTGGTCGGGCGAACGATCATCCACGGAATGCCATAGGTCCGGCCCCAACTCTTGACCAGCATGTCGGCCGCGGCCTTCGAGGCCGAATAGGGATTGGACGGCATCAGCCGGTCGGCTTCGGAATGCCGGCCTTCGGTAATATCGCCGTAGACTTCATCGGTACTGATGTGCACAAACCGCGGACGCTCGTTGACGTGTTTGTTGCGCACCAGCTCGAGCAGGTTCTGCGTTCCCAAGATATTCGTTTCGCAGAACCGCCGGTTTGACGTGATCGCGTTGTCGACATGGCTCTCGGCCGCAAAGTTCACCACCACATCGCACTCGGGCAGAAAGTCGAGGGTCGCGATATCGGCTTCGAGAAAGCGGTAGTTGGGGTGTTTTTCAAATTCGGCCTTGACGCGCAGATCCGCAGCATAGCTGACGCGATCGATGTTGCGGACAAACGAACCCATATCCAGGCATCGGCGCACAAAATGCTTGCCGATGAAGCCGAGCCCGCCGGTTACGATGTAGATATCGAATTTGGCCATTTGTGCTTTCGTACCCGCGTGCTGCCTGCCAGTTGGAATCCCCACCCACCCGTGTTAGCGCTTCGAAGTGATTTCTGGCAACTGCCGGCTCGATACCGGCCGAAAGTTGCGGTTAACAGCCGGGTCGATCCGGATTTCGAACGACGCATGGTCCGGAGCGGGGAGCGCAACGTTGGCAAACTCAGTCGACTGCCTGATTGCCGGTAACGGGGCGCTGGCCTCGGCCGCGGCCTTCGAACTGCAGCGACGCGCACCGGGCCTGAAAATCGCGATTGTCGGACCTGCCCATCGGCCAGGATCGGCCTCGAATGCCGCCGGCGCGATGCTGAACGTGTTTGCCGAACTCGACGCTGGAACGCTCGACCACGAGATCCATCGTCACAAATTCGAACTCGCCCGGCAGGCAACCAAGCGATGGCGCGGATGGGTCGACGCGCTCAATGCGGCAAGCAAGGGCACTGCCGACCTTAGAATCGGGTTCGGCACGTATGTCATCAAGAACATGGCCGGGGACGAACAGGACGATGCCGCCTACGCCGCCATACTCAGTGCGCTTCAGACGTATCAAGAGCCGCATGAAATTGTCAGCCCGGCGGCGATCAGCGGCTTTTCGCCGAGCAGCGAGCAGCGAGCCCTACAAGCGATCCATATTCCTGGCGAAGGACTGATCAATCCGCGCCGACTACTGGCCGCTTACGAAGCAGCGTTTGCCGCCTGCCCCTCGATCACTGTGATCGATGCGCGCGTTACGGACGTGCTCCAATCCGGCGACAAGCTCACTGGCGTGCGTCTCAGCGACGGCAGCGAGATCAGCGCGCCGAAGGTTCTACTCGCGAACGGCGCCGACGCGGGCCAAACCCTCAACTCCCTTCCCGATCTCAAGGCGCGCGTTCTGCCGCTCTTCTATGGGATCGGGGCCGCATTACAGCTCAAGATTCGCGGTGCGGCACCGGCGGCGGTCATTCGAACGCCCAACCGGGCACTGGCGTGCGGTATCCATATGGTGCCGCAGTCTGCCAACCAGGTGTACATCGGGGCCAGCAACCAGGTCTCGCCCTGGCCGGAGTTTTCACCCCGGCTGACGAGCGTGCACTTCCTGATCGATGCCGCGATGCGTCAGCTCAACTCGACCTTTTATAATGCCGAACTCGAGAGGACCTTCCTCGGCTATCGCCCGACCAGCGCCGATACGCTGCCGATGATCGGTGAGACGTCGGTGCCGGGCCTGTTCATGCTGACAGGGACGAAGCGCGACGGGCTGCACAATTCGCCGGTTTATGCGCAAGACATCGTCGACCGCATCCTCGGGGGTCCAGGCGTCATCGACCGCGCCCTGCTGCCCGAGCGCAAAGTGATCCGATGGCTTAGCAAAGACGATGGTCTGCGGCTCGGCGTGATGCATCTACGCTCGGCTGGTGTCCAACACGGCCTGACGATGCCGCGCTCCAACTGGGAGCCGATGGTTACCGACATGCTCCTTCGACATGTCGAGGAGGTCTACACAAAGACCGGTGTCGACTACGGCATTCCGCCGGAACTGCTCGATATCTATCGTTTTGGGCATGTGACGAGCGCCCATTGAGCGGCTCTCAGGGCATCGCCACTCGCCCCATGCTGCCAATCTGAATTTGCTCAATTGCAACAGTAGGCTGGCGTGGTTCACGCAACCACCTCTCCCGGCCCTCCAGGCCGACGGAAATGAGTGAGTCGCGGCCGCGAATCACTTATTCAACAGTTGTGATTCTTGTTTCTGCAAGGTTGCGCTGAAAACGTTCTGTGGACGTCCCAAGTGCCACTCGTGATTGGGCGACCTGAGGGGTCAACAGTCGCTTGACTGAGTAGCCGTCAAGGCCTCGATCAAGCGCCGCACCTCATCAGGTGACGGCGATCGAGGTGGTGTGGCAATCGTGAGTTGCGTCGTGCGTAGGTTTTTCAGCCTGGAGACACGCAATGATCACGATGCAGATGGTGCACGACCGGTGGAATCGCAAATCGGTCTACACCAAGCCGGCGTTTTGGGATGACGCGGCGGAAAAGTACTATCGTGAGGCGGGCACAAACATCTGGGTCAATCCGCACCTCAATGAGTTGCTCCATGAGATTGAGAGCAACACGCTCCGTGGATGGACCGAGAACGTCGCCGGCGCTGAGGTGCTCGATCTCGGCTGTGGCGCGGGGCGATTTGCCCGGGAATTCGCTGATCGCGGTGCGCGCGTCACGGCCATCGATTTCTCGCCAAAATCGATCGAAATCGCACGCCGGCTGACCTCCTCTCCCTCCGTTACCTATGGTGTCGGCTCAGTCTACGAACTCAACGCCGACAGTAAATATGACGTCATTGTCTGCTCCAAGATCTTGAGTATCGCCTGCGTCGACGATGTCGATCTGGACGAATGCCTGGAGAAAATTTTCAAAGCGCTCAAGCCCGGCGGGCGCTTGCTGTCAATTGAACCCTGCCATACGTCGTTCGTGCGCCGCGTCCTGTCGCTGTCGTTCGAAAACTACAAGCAAAGTCTTTCAGAAGCCGGATTTATTGTCCGCGACGCCAAGGTTGCCGTCTTCATTCCGGCCCGCATGCTGTTGGCATTTTTCGAGTTTCCAAAGTGGTTGACCCGGGCTGCCCTGACTGCTGGCGAACTTATGGTCCGAATTCTCCCGGTAACGAGCGATCAGAAGTTCGTCCTCGCAACCAAACCCTAGCGGCGAGAACTCCAATTCGATCGCAATTTGGTTGGGCCGTGTCTCGCCGCGCGGCTGGGGGCACGCGACCTCAATCTGGCCGATTGACCGCATGCCGTGGGCGCAACGGCTGACGGCGTGCGACATTAGCAGACCATAATGCGCACCGGCTTGTGACCAGATTGGCTGTTTTGCTCTATCTCTCAGTAGAAGTATTTTATACAAAACGGGAACTGTGATGCCGCCGCCTGACGCGACATGCATCGATTTTTCCAAGTAACGACCGCCCGTTGCGAGGCGCCGAGAGAGAGCACTGATCGACGCCATGGCGCCCCACATTTCGATTGTCACATCGCTTTATCGATCCGAGGGGACCGTTGCGGAATTCATTCGCCGGGCCGACGCTGCCGCGCGCGCCATCACGCCCGACTATGAAATTATTCTGGTCAATGACGGCTCACCCGATCGCACGCGCGAGATCACGGTCGAGGCAATCAAGGCGTACCCGAGTTGCACACTGATCGATCTATCGCGAAATTTTGGGCAGTTGAGCGCGATCCACGCCGGACTGACGTACGCCAAAGGTGATTACATCTTCGCACTCGACAGCGACCTCGAGGAAGCACCCGAATTGCTCGACACGTTCTACAAGCAAATCAAGAGCAGCCCCGGGATTGATGTCGTTTATGGAATTCAGAAATCGCGAAACGATCCAATTCTGCGGGCGATGACCAGTTCGCTATTCTATTTCGTGTTCCAGCGAATGACTGGCGTTCGCGACTTGAAGAACATGCTCATACTTCGCATCATGACGCGGCGGTTCCTTGATGCCTATCTGACACTCGGCGACTACCATCTTTTCGTCGCCGGAATCAGTCACTACACGGGTTTTGAGAAGCAGACTCTCCTGGTCGAGAAGGACTACAAGGGTCATTCGTCCTACTCGTTCCGAAAGCGGCTGACGATGGCGGGTGACGCGATTTTGTCGTTCAGCACCTATCCTCTCTATACCTTGTTCGTTGGCAGTCTCGTCCTGGCCCTTGCCATGGTCGTCGTGGCGCTCTTGGTCCTGGCGCGAAAGGCTACGTCGGTCGACTTCCAGGCCGGCTGGGCCTCGCTCATCGTCTCGGTCTGGCTGGTCGGTGCCATGATCATCAATTCGCTGGCTATTGTCGGGCTTTACATCGCCAAGATTTTTGAGCAGGTAAAACGCCGGCCTCGCTTCATTGTGCGGCAGATCTACAAGGCAGGAGGCACGCCGTGATCACGTGGCAGATGGTGCGCGACCGTTGGAATCGTGAGGCGGTCTATACCAAGCCCGAGTTCTGGGACGATGCCGCCAAGAACTATCGCGACACCGGCACAAACATCTGGGTCAACCCACACATCAACGAACTGTTCCATGACCTTGAGAGCGGTATCGTGCACGGCTGGATCAAGGACTGCGAGAATGCCGAACTGTTGGATCTCGGCTGTGGTGCCGGCCGATTTTCCCGGGAATTCGCGAAGCGCGGCGCCCGTGTGACGGCGGTCGATTTTTCGTCGAAGTCGATCGACATTGCGCGCCGGATGACCGACGCAAGCAACGTCCAATATCGCGTTGGTTCCGTGTTCGATCTCGATGCCGAAAATGCTTACGACATTGTTGTCTGCGCGAAAGTGCTGACCATCGCGTGCAAGGACAAGACCGAACTTCGCCAGTGTCTTGCCAAGATCCGTAGGGCCTTGAAGCCCGGCGGCCAGTTCGCTTCCATTGAAATGTGCCACACCAATTTTTCGCGGCGCGTTCTCGCAATTACTTTCGCCGACTATCAGGCGGAACTGAAAGCCGCCGGCTTCGAGGTGCTGGACACGAAGGTTGCGGAGTTCATCCCGACGCGCATGGCGCTGGCCTTTTTCGAATTCCCGCGCTGGTTTACGTCCCTCGGATTCAAGGCGGGCGAGTTCGCTGTCAAACTGCTTCCTATCATGAGCGACCAGAAATTCACCTACTGCCGTCGCACATAGGCCCATACGAACAATGAAATTCCGGAAAATTATCCGCGACCGGCTCAATCGCGACCAAGTCTATGCTTCGACCAAATACTGGGACGAACTGGCCGAGACAGGTTACGGAACGAGCGGCACGCTGCTTTACACCAACAAGCACATCAACGCGATCTTCCATGATGTCGAGAGCAAGATCGTTCATGGCTGGGCTGGCGATGTCGCAGGCTTGCGAATTTTGGATATCGGCTGCGGGGCCGGCCGCTATTGCCGCGAATTCGCATCCCTCGGCGCTCGGGTTCATGGCGTCGATTTCTCACCAAAGTCGATCGAAGTTGCAAAAAAGCTCACATCTCAAAACAACGTCAGCTATTCGGTCGGATCGATCTACGATCTCGAAGCGGCCGAACCGTACGACCTAATTCTGTGTTCGCGCGTGCTCGCGGTCGCCTGCAAGGACGCCCGCGACGTTCAAACGTGCCTGGTAAAAGTTCATGCAGCTCTCAAGCCCGGTGGGCGCGCCATTTTCGTCGAACCGACGCATCGCTCATTCATGCGGCGCATTCTGAAATTGAATTTCGCTGAGTTTCTCGACACGTTAAGGGGCGCCGGCTTCGACGTGGTCGACAAGAAGTGCGCAGAGTTCTATCCCGGCCGCATGCTGTTGGCCTACGTACAGTTGCCACAGCCCACGACGCAGCGGCTGTTCAACGCCGGTGAATGGATAGCCCGCCATTTACCGGCAACCACCGATCAGAAGTTCGTGCTGGTGCGGCGGCGACCAACCCGCAG
>JANORU010000581.1:0-5365 GCA_031415475.1 Hyphomicrobium sp. | reverse complement strand
CCCTGCCAACGCTGCCCGATCCACTTTGCGAAGTCTTCTTTCGCAAGCTCGTCATTGCCAACAGCGATATCGCGAATGACACCCTTTGAATCGAGAACCAGCGCGATGTCTGCCGCTGCTGCAATCAGGTTCGCAGCCGCTTCCACGCCAAGTTCTCCGAGCAGCTTTTTGGGCGATCGGAACTGGCTCAGCGATTTGCGATCTACTTTCGATTCCATGTCTAAATTGGTCCGCTGGAATGTAATGAGGCAGAGCTCATCATTTAACTCAAGCCACGGCACTCACTTGCAGGACGTGCGGTACTTGTCTTACAGCCTGCCGGCCGTCCAAAGCCGTGGCATCTGCGCCCACTTCGGCGAACAGTCGCGGCCGATCAACCATGAGTGCTCCACCAACAAGCACCGTTATGTGACGATTGCGCGAGGCTTTGCGGATCGATTGAATGAGCGGCTGCAGCACCGGCAACAGCACCTCGCCGGCGATCGAGAGACCAACGACGTCGAAGTGCCGGGCCCGAACGCGATTCAAAATCCCGGCGGCGTCAGCAGTGGCAGCACTGTTAACGACCCAACCCGTGCGACGAAAGAATTCTTCCACCATCGCAAGTCCGAAGGTGTGCTGTTCCCCGGGAACGGGCATGAGCAGTGCCCGTTTACCGATCACCTTAGTCGCCGGTTCATTGACGAATTCGGCGCTAACCTCGCGCAACAGTTGCTGCAGGCGCGCAAGGCCGACAGTGACGTCGACGAAATCGCAGTCGTCGGTGCACCATAAATCACCGAGAAAACGGGCGGATGGTCCAAACATCTTGAGCAGGACCGTTTCAAGCGAGCATCCACGAGCACGCAACTTGTCGACATAGGCCGAAGCCGATTCGACGCCATCGTCACTGAGCAGCAGTCGGCAGAATTCAGAGAGATCGGCCGGATTGGGCGTAACCGACTTGGCTTGAGCAGACCTGCGTTTGCGGCCCGCTCCAGCGCCCATTCTATGACCGGCAATCAAAGTCGGCAGGACGTCGCACTCGACGGTTGCCCGAATGTAGTCACGCCGAACGTCGCTCACCGGAGGAGGCCTACTATTTCCCATCTGACTCTCGTCATAGTCCATAAGCAATCCGCCATGGCCAGGACGACCGTATATATCTTCTAATCCTAGTCGCGATCCACTCATCTGCGCGCCTCCCCGACCACCGGGCCATTTCGCCGTTTGCAGCGGAATTCCACTTTAGGGCCACGAGTCAACACTGCGCTCTCGTCGATCGTTGCAAAGCCGGACGCTGTGAGCAAGTCCACCCGGCATCGGTGTATAAGCATGGCGGTCATTTGCCGCCTATAGCGTACAACCGCATAGGAAACCCGGACGCTAACGTTGTAAAGCGTTATTTACGTCTATTCATGTTGACATTCCCAATCCGCCAGCCTTAGTCTGCCCGGCGTGAGCCTGCGGCCAATTGCCAGCACGTGCTCGCCGGGGAGGACAAGCGCGGTGTCAAATCGCCAGCCACAAAACCCAGAGGATTCAACGCTTTATAGCGCCGAAGAACGGCGCCGGCGCGACGCATCCAAATGGACCCTGGTGCAGGGAATCTTGGCCCCCATACAGTTCGCAATCTTCCTCGTAAGCCTTTGGCTTGTCTTGAATTTTTTGATCACAGGCGAGGGTGAAACGGCAGCGGCCGTATCGGTCGTCATTAAAACGCTGACGCTCTACACAATCATGGTCACCGGCGCGATCTGGGAAAAGGATGTCTTCGGCCAGTATCTGTTCGCCCGCGCGTTCTTCTGGGAAGACGTGTTCAGCATGCTGGTGCTGGCGCTGCACACGGCCTATCTGATCGTTTATTTCGGCGGCTATCTCGAGTCCCAAGGGCAGATGCTGTTGGCGCTCGCCGCCTACGCCGCCTACGTCATCAACGCTGCGCAGTTCGTCTTGAAACTGCGCGCCGCCCGCCGCGAACGGCCAATATCCAGCTCTAATAGCGCATTTGCTGCGGAGGCTCGTTCATGAGCGGCCCGGCAGCCATCGTTCTCGACAAACCTTCGCAAGGCTGCAGCGAACGGCCGGTGCTGCGTCAGCGCGGCCAACGTGAAGTTTTCTGTGGATTAACCGGCATCATCTGGCTCCACCGCAAAATTCAGGATGCGTTCTTCCTGGTCGTCGGCTCACGCACCTGCGCCCATCTTATTCAATCGGCGGCCGGCGTGATGATTTTTGCCGAGCCGCGCTTCGCAACCGCGATTATTGACGAGCGCGACCTTGCCGGTCTCGCCGATGCCAATGACGAACTGGATCGCGTGGTTGGCCAGCTGCTCGCACGCCGCCCCGACATCAAGCTACTGTTTCTGGTCGGCTCGTGCCCGTCGGAAGTTATCAAGCTCGATCTCTCGCTCGCCGCCCAGCGCCTGTCGAGAACGCACGCACCGAAAGTCCGCGTCCTCAATTATTCCGGCAGCGGCATCGAAACGACCTTCACACAAGGCGAAGATGCCTGCCTCGCGAGCCTCGTACCGGAATTGCCGCGAACGGGCCCGGATGCGGCACCGTCGCTGCTCGTCGTTGGCGCTCTCGCCGATGTCGTCGAGGATCAGTTCCAGCGATTGTTCAAGTCGTTAGGCATCGGCCCCGTTGCCTTCTTGCCGCCGCGCAAATCATCAGAGCTGCCAGCTGTCGGACCCAACACCTGGGTTCTACTTGCGCAGCCCTTCCTGACCGAAACAGCCCGAGTTCTTGAAGACGCTGGCGCCAAACGCATCACCGCGCCGTTCCCACTTGGCGCGGACGGCACAACTGCTTGGCTGACTGCCGCAGCGAAGGCCTTCGACGTGCCGATGGAGCGCGTGCGCGATGTTCTCTCTCCCGGCGAGGCGCGCGCCCGAAAAGCGCTTGAACCGCACCGCTTCCGGCTCGACGGCAAGAGCATCTTTTTCTTCCCCGACAGCCAGCTTGAATTGCCGCTCGCGCGCTTTCTCTCAACCGAACTCGGCATGAACCCAATCGAAGTCGGTACGCCCTATCTCAACCGCCAGCATGTCGGCATGGAAATGGACGCACTGCCGGCAACGACACTCATCAGCGAAGGTCAGGATGTCGACGAGCAGTTGGATCGATGCCGCGAGGCCAAACCCGATCTCGTCGTCTGCGGACTTGGACTGGCCAATCCGCTCGAAGCCGAAGGCTTCACGACCAAGTGGTCAATCGAGCTGCTGTTCACGCCCGTGCAGGGCTACGAACAGGCCGGCGATCTGGCTGACCTTTTTGCCCGCCCGCTCGTGCGGCGCACACGGCTGGGGGTCTGATCATGCAGCTCACAGTCTGGACCTATGAAGGCCCACCGCACGTCGGCGCAATGCGTGTCGCCACCGCCATGGAGGGCTTGCACTACGTTCTACACGCGCCGCAAGGCGATACCTACGCCGATTTGTTGTTCACGATGATCGAGCGGCGTTCGAAGCGCCCGCCCGTCACCTACACCACTTTCCAGGCGCGCGATCTCGGCGGCGATACCGCCGAACTCTTCAAAACCACCGCGCGGGCGGCTTATGAGCGGTTCCTGCCCGAGGCGATGATTGTCGGCGCTTCGTGCACCGCCGAATTGATCCAGGATGATCCGGGCGGGCTGGCCAAGACACTCGGTCTGCCGATCCCTGTCGTCGCCCTTGAACTGCCCTCGTACTCCAAAAAAGAGAACTGGGGCGCAGCCGAAACACTCTATCAGATCGTCCGCACTTTCGCTGGCCCGCATGCGCCGCCGCCCGGCACCAAGCGGCCCTCGCGCGATCCCGCAAAGCGGCCGTCTTGCAACATCCTCGGACCCTCGGCCGTCGGCTTCCGTCATCGCGACGATGTGGCGGAAATTACTAAGCTGCTTGGCGAATTGGGCGTCGATATCAATGTCGTGGCGCCGCTTGGCGCACGGCCGAGCGACCTCGCGCGGCTTGGCGACGCCGATTTCAATGTCGTGCTCTATCCGGAAGTTGGCCAGCAGGCAGCAATGTGGCTGCAGCGCACGTTTGGCCAACCGATCGCCAAGCCAGTTCCGATCGGTGTTACGGCGACGCGCGCGTTCATCCAATCTGTCGCAACTCTCGCAGGCATCGACGCCAGCGCGGTTCTTGCCACTGAGCGCTCGCGGCTCCCCTGGTACTCACGCTCGGTTGACAGCACCTACCTCACCGGCAAGCGGGTCTTCATTTTCGGCGATGCCACCCACGCTATTGCCGCTGCCCGCATCGCCCAGCATGAGCTTGGCTTTAAGGTTGTCGGGCTCGGCACCTATTCGCGCGAATTTGCCCGCGATGTCCGTGAAGCCGCCGCCGAGTACGGAGTCGAGGCGCTCATTACCGACGACTATCTGGAAGTCGAGTCGCACGTCGTCGATTTGCAGCCCGAACTGGTGCTCGGCACCCAGATGGAGCGCCATATCGCCAAGCGGCTTGGCATCCCGTGCGCGGTGATCTCGGCCCCAATCCATGTGCAAGATTTCCCAGCGCGCTACTCCCCGCAAATGGGGTTTGAAGGCGCCAACGTGATCTTCGACACCTGGGTTCATCCGCTGATGATGGGCCTCGAAGAGCATCTGCTGGCGATGTTCCGCGACGATTTCGAATTCCACGATGGCGCCGCGCCGTCGCATCTTGGCCACCATACGAAGTCCGAGCCGCAATCAGTTGCAACTGAGACGGCCTCGTCGCCGGTGGCGGCAGTTATTGAGACCGCCCGTAGCGAAATCACCATCGACGAAGCTCCGGCCGCCGCACCCGCAGTAGATGGCAAAAGCGCCTGGGCGGCCGAGGCCGAAAAAGAACTCGCCAAAATCCCCTTCTTCGTGCGCGGCAAAGCTCGCCGCAACACCGAAGCCTTCGCGACCGAACGTGGCATTGCAACGATCACTCTTGAGACCCTCTACGATGCAAAGGCACATCACAGCCGCTGAAGTGACGCCCATTCGGGTTGTCATTGTCACCATGGACGATCACCTGACGGGTGCGACCGTGCGTGCCAAGCAGCGTCTCCGGCGCGACGTCCCCGGGTTGACGCTCACCGTTCACGCAGCCGCCGATTGGGGAAGCAACCCACAGGCTCTCGAACGCTGCCGGGCCGACATCGCCACCGGCGACATCGTCGTCGCCTCCATGCTGTTCTTAGAAGACCAGATTGAAGCGGTCTTACCGGCGCTAAAGGCGCGCCGCGAGTCGTGCGATGCCATGATCGGAATCATGTCGGCCCCCGACGTGACCAAGCTGACCCGCATTGGCAGCTATGTCATGGGCGGCCCGGAGAATGCCGCGACCGCACTGCTCAAGAAAATGCGCGGCAATACCAAAGGCGCTGCCGGCGCCAAGCAGATGAAGATGCTGCGCCG
>JANORU010000580.1:0-2539 GCA_031415475.1 Hyphomicrobium sp. | reverse complement strand
GGCGGCATCGACATCTGCATCAACAACGCTTCGGCGATCGCCATGACGCCGACCGCCAAGACCGACCTGAAGCGTTTCGATCTGATGCATCAGATCAATACGCGCGGCACGTTCCTCGTTTCCAAAGCCTGCCTGCCGCATTTGGCGAAGGCGGCGAACCCGCACATTCTCATGCTCTCGCCGCCGCTCGATCTGGCAGCCAAATGGTTCGCTCCGCATCTGGCCTATTCGATTGCCAAGTATGGCATGAGCCTGTGCGTGCTCGGTCTTGCCGCCGAACAAAAGAGCGCCGGCATCGCCGTCAACGCCTTGTGGCCGCGAACGGCCATTGCCACGGCAGCGGTCAAGAATTTGCTCGGCGGCGATAGGATCGTCGCCATGAGCCGCACGCCGGAGATTGTCGCCGATGCGGCCTATATCATTCTCACCCAGCCCTCGCGCAGTTTCACCGGCCAGTTCTGCATCGACGACACGATTTTGAACACACTCGGCGGCGTCACTGATTTCGAAGGTTACCGGGTCGATCCCAAGCAGCCGCTGGTTGCCGATTTCTTTGTGCCGGACGACTCCGTGCCGCCGCCCGGCGTCACAGTGCTTAAAATGGCGCTCAGCTGACGGCCTTAGTCTTGGCCCTTGAACCACGCCGACGTTCGGTAGCGCTCTGGAATATCTCCTGGCTCGGTATCGAACGGGCTTTTGCCGAGCAGTTTTTCAAGTTCATCGAACCAGCGGTCGCGTTGCGACGGTGGCAACTTGATCCCGCACCACGGGCAGTACTGGATGGCGATTTTGACTTGGTACTTGATGAACAGGTACTCGTCGAATTTTTCTTTATATTCGATAATCAGATCCTGGCATTCCGAGCGGTCGGGATGTTGTTCGCACACCTGGGTCGCGTAGTAAGCCATGTGAATGCACGGATAGTGCACCGGATCGTGCCCCAGTTGGCGGACGCGGTGCGCCAGTACGGCCTCATTGCAGCTTTGGCAGTCGTGGATGTGCGAGACCCAGACTTCGTAAGATATCCCACCTTGGGCATCGCTGTTGAACGGTGGCCCCTCAAAATGGGCAATCAATGCCCGGAACTGTTCGCAGATCGCATTGATCATCACTATTTTCCCGAGACTTGGCATTTGCTGTCGAAGTATGGGAAAAAAACGACCCCGCCGTAACTCCTGGCCCGCACATCAATGACAACACTCCTCGTCACCCATCCCTCGTTCGTCACCCACGATACCGGCTTTGGTCATCCCGAGCGGCCAGATCGGATGCGGGCGATCGACAAGGTTCTCGGCCACGAGACCTTCAAGTCTCTGCAGCGCGTCGACGCGCCGTTACGCGAGGATGTTGAAACGCAGATCCTGCTCGCCCATCCAAAGTCACACCTTGAGTTGGTGCGCGCCGCAGCCGAGAAGGTGAAATCCTCGGACAGCAAAGTCCGCATCGACGGCGACACGGTGATGTCGGCCGGATCGTGGGAGGCGGCAATGCGGGCGGTCGGCGCCGGACTGCTGTGCGTCGATCAAGTGATGAGCGGTACCGTCGCTAATGCCTTCGCCCAGGTTCGCCCGCCCGGCCATCACGCCGAGACCGATCGCGCCATGGGCTTTTGCCTGTTTTCCAATGCGGCAATCGCCGCGCTCTACGCGCGCGCTAAACACGGCGCCGAACGGATCGCGGTCGTCGATTTCGATGTCCATCACGGCAACGGAACGCAAGATATTTTCTGGAGCGACACGAACCTGTTTTATGGCTCGACCCACCAGATGCCGCTGTTTCCCGGCACCGGTGCGCTCAATGAAACGGGCGTCGGCAACATCTTCAATGCGCCGTTGCGCGAGGGCGACGCCGGCGATGTGTTCAAGGACGCGTTTCGCAATCGCATCCTGGTCCCGCTCGACAATTTCGCGCCCGATCTGATCATCATCTCGGCCGGGTTCGATGCCCACCGGCGCGATCCCCTCGGTGGACTTAATCTTGTGGAAGCCGATTTTCTGTGGGCAACCGAGGAACTCGCCAAGATCGCCGATAAACGTGCGAAGGGCCGCATCGTCTCAATGTTGGAGGGCGGCTACGATCTCGACGCGCTTGCCAAATCCGTCGGCGTTCATATCCGCACTCTTATGGACGTCGGAAGCTGACGCCCAAGGTTTTTGCTTGCCGGCCCTCGGCGGCTGGGATTATGCCCCGTCAAGGCAACTTTCGAGGCTTAAATGACGAAACCCCCGACCAAGCACGCCGACATTAAGGACATGACGTTCGAGCGGGCCTTGAAGGAGCTGGAAAGTATCGTCTCCCGGCTCGAGCGTGGCGACGTGGAACTCGAAGAAAGCATATCGATTTACGAGCGCGGCGAGGCGCTGCGCGAACATTGCGACCGGCTGCTGCGCCAGGCCGAGGCCAAAGTTGAAAAGCTGGCGATCGGCAGCGATGGCACGCCGCGCGCGGCCGAGCCGCTCGATAGCGAATAAGGCCGCCGGAAGGCGCACAGGACCAGGACCGGCGGTGCCGGACTTTCCGCCATCGGGCGGAATTCGCG
>JANORU010000579.1:0-4278 GCA_031415475.1 Hyphomicrobium sp. | reverse complement strand
CCGACGACGAAGCGGCGATCGTCGCGGCGGTCGACGCCTTGCGTGAGCGCTACACCTATGTCTTTACAACAGGCGGCATTGGCCCGACCCACGACGACATCACCGCCGACGCCATCGCCAAAGCGTTCGGCGTTTCAATCGACATCGATCCGCGCGCCGTCGCCATCATGAAACCGGCTTATGAAAAGCGCGGCATCGAGTTGAACGCAGCTCGTCTCAGGATGGCGCGGATTCCCGACGGCGCCAGCCTGATTGCCAATTCGGTGTCGCTGGCGCCGGGCTTCAGGATCGGTAACGTGATCGTCATGGCCGGCGTGCCAGCGATCATGGACTCGATGCTCGCCGTGGTCGTGCGCGACCTGAAAACTGGCCCGCGCGTGCTGTCCCACACCATTGCGCTCGCATCCGCCGAAGGCGAGGTCGCCGATCTGTTCGCCGAGCATCAGCGCGCCTATCCGGACATTGCCATGGGCAGCTATCCGAAAATGAAGGATGGCCGCTATCACACCGAACTCGTTCTGCGCGGCTGTGACGAGGCCGAGTTGGCGGACGCCGCGCGGTCGTTGCGCGAGAAGCTGACCGGCCGTGGGCTGATGTTCGCCTGACGTTCTGCTGCAGTGCAGCAAAAATTCCTTTTATATCAATGCTGCGGCCATTTATGCGCTCCCGTTCGCAGCGATCCTCTGCTTTCACGCGGTCAGCCAGCGGTTAACGGCGCGTCCTAGGACACCCCGAACGGGTATCTGGCCTAGCGGGGAAATGGCGCCGAGGACAAACAGCAGGGAGCTGATCCAACATGTCGCAAGTAAATACCCGTGCGCCCGAGCGGCGCGCGCGCGCAACGGTCTGTCGCACAGTGTTCGCCATGGTTAGCGCACTGGTTGCAATCAGCGCCGCATCCGTTCCCGCCACCGCCAAGACGCCGGGCAGCACGTACTGCTTCTACAAAACCTGCCATCGCGTTCACTCGATTGCCGAGACGAAGGCCCTGGTCGGTCAGGATATGACGCTGGTCGCGTCGCACTATGACAGCTGCAAGCGAGATCGCTACAACCCCTGCGGCCTGACCTCATCAGGTGAGCGCTTCAACGCCGGCGAGGCCGATAACGCGGCGAGCCCGATTTTCCCCGATGGCACCATTCTGCTCGCTTGGTCGAAAGCGAGCCAGGAGGCCGTTGTCCTGCGCATCAACAACGCCGGTCCCTATTGGGGTAACCGCAAGCTCGATCTGTCGCGCGCCGCCGCCCGCCGTCTCGGCGTTGCCGGCGTCGGCAAGGTCAGCGTCCGCATCCTGAAGGCGCCGACCCGCGACGAAGCCCGCTATAAGAAGTACCGCGTCTATGACGCCGTGCCCGGCCCGATCGGCCGCTTCGCCAGTCTCGACAGCGCACTCGGCGGCCTCGTCACGCTCGTTGCGAGCAACGCCACTGGAACATCGGGTCTGATCGCCGCCGACGAGCCGATGATTGCCGCCCTGCAGCCGACACCGGCTCAGCAACTGGCAGCCGCTGTGAAGGCCGAATTCGAGGGCACGCAAATGACGGCTGCCGCCGCGCCGAAGGTTGCCGCCATCGAACCGTTCGAGTGGCCGGTGGTCTATGACACCGACAAGCCGAAGCGGTTCGAGCGCGCGCCGGCTGAGCGTCCGCGGACGCTGGCCCGCATCAAGTCGAAAAAGCCGGCTGCCGCCAAGCTGGCGCGCGGCCCTGTTGCCAAGAAAGCCAAAGTGGCGGCGATCCGCACGCCGCGCCTCGATCGGGCCACGCGCTTGGCTGGTCAAAATGCCAGCGCCGAACTGGCCAGGTTGGCCGCTGAGCCGAAGGCGACGCGGCGTTCCGGCGACCAGGCGAAAGCCAAAGTTGCCGTCAAGGCCACTAAGAAGTCGCGCTTCACCGAAAACACCAGCGCGATCAAGACAGCCAAGCCGGGGCAGAAGTCCAAGCGCGCCGCGAGCGTCTCTCAGAAGGGCTGGACGACTTCGGACGTTCGCGAGCGGCTGCTGCCAAACGCACTTCGTCCCGCCCTGACCGGCCCGCGGCCGAACCTGCCGTTTGATCTGAAGAACGAGTTAGGCGTCGAGCGGCCGCGGCGCTGGATCGTCCGTCCGTCGGCGCTGGCGTAACTCAGTTGTCGGATTGCAGACGCTCGAGGGCTGCCACGATCACACCGCTGGTGTCGTCGGCGGCCGGTGCTTCACCCGGCAACGGCCGGTCCTCGGGCAGCGCCTCATCGTCGAACAGGTCGTAGTGCGTCTCGAGCTGGTCGAGAAACATGGCGACCAGATCCATCAGCATGCCGAGCCGCACGCGCCGCGCGATCAAAAAGTCGTCGGTGATCGGCAGCGCCGTGCCGTCGAGCGGGGCTGAGAGTTCGTCATCGACCAGACCGCGGCTGCGCAAATAGGCGAGGGCCCCGTCGCCGGTTTCAAACTCGGCCGGCGATGGATCGCCGAACTCCGACACGGCCTCGATCAGTTGCACCGTGCCGCTGGTGTAGAGGCGGGCGTAGACCCCGAACCGCGGATCGCGCTTTCCCAGTTCCTCGGCGCGCTCGCGCGATTTCAGAATGCGCGCCACCAACACCTGTTCGAGCGTGCGCACGCCGGCGAGCCCGATCCGTTCGGCACGGCGCGCACTGGCGATCGCCGCGCCGGTGTCGCCGCTGCCGCCATTCCAGACGAGCGTCGCTGTCAGCATATCTTCGCCCGCCGCCAGCGCCGCATCGAGGTTGTCGGTGAGCAGATAGACGTTCGGCGGAATGTAGGGCATCAGGGCCGTCATGCTGTTGATCCGGCGAGGAGATGGCTGGTTTAGCCACGCGTCCTCGAGCGCGAACTTGCCTGATTCGGGTCCCGTCTGATGTGCCGATTTCGCCCCTGTGGACGAGCTGTGGGCGGTATGGGGGTAAGTCCTGCCGGAGGCGGGCGAGTGAAGAGGGGCGGTAGGCAGCAGGGCAGGGTGTAGCGAGTAGCAGGTACGATGACGTGTAGGTCGGCGCTGAGCCCACTTGCGAAGCCCGACAACTTCTTTCCCACGTCCAAAGTCGTTGGGCTTCGCGGCGTACGCCGCTCAGCGCCAACCTACGGTCTGGCGCACGTTCTCACGCCCTCGCCCCGCCGCCTACTTGCAGCCCTGCTGGCGGGCGGTGCATTCGGTCACCAGCGTGCCGGCCGTGCAGGCGTGCGTAACCTCGCCCGAGGGCTTCAGGCCCTTGCCTTCGATGATGTTTTTGAGCGCCGCATCCGACATGAACTTGGCGATGCCCTCGGTGACGCCGGTGCCGATGCCACCGACCAGCGTGCAGTCTGCAGCGGCGGCCGGCATGGTGAGGGCGAGCGAGACCAGAGCCGCGGCGGCGAGGCGTGAGATGTGTTGCAGCGATGTTATCGGCATGAGCAATCCTCCAGGGCAAATCGGTTCCGGACCGATGCGTCTTGACCCGACACTGCCTCCATCCTCTGGTACACGCAAGGGACGCCGCGGTGGTGCGCACCACACGCACCTCCCGCGCGGCACTTCGGTCACGGTCGGGGGAGTGGAACTTTCCCGCACGACGGGCGTTATTCAAGGTTCAGCGTGAATGCACGTCGTTGCGGCGCCCGCGCGCCGTCACAGTTCAGATTACTCAGGGAGGTTATCGGATGGGTGCCCTCGACGGCCGCTGCTTGTGCGGCAAATGCCAATTGACGTGCGACGGTCCGGCGTTGAAAGCAGTGCATTGCCAATGCACGGACTGCCAGAAGCTCAGCGGCGCCGGACATAAGACCAACGTCATCGTCAAAAAGGGCAGTGCCAAAGTCACCGGCCCGCTGACCGTGTTTGCCTCGAAAGCCGACAGCGGCAATGAAAACCGCCGGTCGTTCTGTTCGCTGTGCGGCACGCAGATGCTGCGCGAGAACAGCGCCATGCCGGATGTGCAGATCATCCACGCCGGGACGTTCACCGATCCGGCGGCGATTACGCCGATGGCGGTCATCTGGCACAAAAGCGCCGTGCACTGGGACTATACCGATCCCGCTTTGCCCGTGTTTTCCGAAATGCCACCGGCCGCTTGAGTGACGCGTGGTGCTCTGCCAACGGCTCGCGATGGGGAGCTGGGTTCACGCTACAGACTCGAGGGTGTGCGGGTTATGAACGACTTTGGATCTGCTAAGTTTGACGCTTAGCGGAAACCGCAGTTGTTCACTCAGCCGCGAGCCGCGCGATCCACCTCACGTCCAGCCCGCGTTTGGAAGCGTCCGACGCCGTTGACATTGCAAACGGCATGCGTTGAATGACG
>JANORU010000578.1:0-4410 GCA_031415475.1 Hyphomicrobium sp. | reverse complement strand
CCGGTGTGTGGTTCCGGCGTGGTCTTCTGCTCATGATCGCTCCTGATTCGCGGGCTCATCTTGCCCGCCGTCAGGCAGAAATTCCACTTATCAGGCTGTTCAAAATTGCGGAGCCAGCTCTCCAAGCGGTGAACAGCTGGGAAGCATTCAAACGTTATGTTTTGAAACTGGAACCTTACAGCTGTGCCTTTCGGGGGCAACAAAGCAATCGTTGGAGAATTCGCACAGCCTTTCATCGCACCGGCCGAGCCTCCCTGATCAAATTCTTGATCCGCGATGTGCCGGCATTACAGCGCCAGTTCAGCGGACTCACTACACATAGGTTTGACTTGAGCAACACAGAAGACTTTGCATCATTCCTCCATTTAGCCCAACATCACGGCTATCCGACTCCAATACTGGATTGGACATACTCACCGTTTGTAGCAGCATATTTTGCATTCAAGGATTTACGGTCGACAGAGTCGTTGGAAGGCAAGTCGGTGCGCATCCTAATTCTTGATGCTGCTGGATGGAGTGCCTCACTTGAGCGTGCCGCTGCCTTGATGCCAGGCTTCATGCACATGTCCTTGCTGGAACCCCTCGCAACAAACAATCCACGAGCGCTTCCTCAGCAATCAATATCTACTTTCACCAACATTGATGATCTTGAGAGCTACATAAAAAACTGCGAAAAACGAACGGACAAGGTGTATTTAAGAGCTATTGACCTGCCTGCAATCGAGAGAAAGTCTGTAATGCAAGACCTGGCACTTATGGGAATTACTGCGGGTTCATTGTTTCCTGGCTTGGACGGGGCTTGCCTTCAAATTAAAGAACGCTTTTTCGATTTGTAGATCGCAACCGATCAATTACGACTAAATTGGCGCTATTTCCATTCCGACCGGCCAGACAACATTTTCAGGACAAATTATTCTCCCCCTCAAATCGCCACCTGCGTGCCGACTTCCACGACGCGATCGATCGGGATTTTGAAGTAGGCGGTCGCGTCTTCGGCCGTGCCGGCGAGCGCGATGAATAGCTTTTCCTGCCACTTCGGCATTTCCGATTTCGTCGTCGTGCGCAGCGACCGCCGCGACAGGAAGAATGAGGTCGCACCAACGTCGATGTTCAGATCCTTGCGCCGGCAATGGTCGAGAATTTTCGGGATACTCGGGCTTTCCATGAAGCCGTAGCGGGCAATGACCTTGATGAAATTGGTGTCGTCGTAGCTGATTTCAATCCGCTCATGGCGAGGGACGCGCGGCACATCCTCGGTTCTGATCGACAAGATGATGTTGCGCTCGTGAATAACGCGATTGTGCTTCAAGTTGTGCATGAGAGAGGTCGGAGCGCATTCGGTATCGGCGGTGAAGAATACGGCCGTGCCGTTGACGCGCGTCGTCTGCTTCGTGGTCAGCTTGCGGGCGAGCCAATTGAGATCGACTTGCTCCTTGCGCGCCATTTTCGACAGCAAGCCGTAACCGCGCACCCACGTCCACATCAGGACGCCGACGCACGCCGCCATGGTCACCGGCAGCCAGCCGCCATCGAACAACTTCAAGAGATTGGCCGTGAGGAACGTCTGCTCGATGATGGCCAGCGGCAACATCAGGGCGAGCGCCTTCCAGAACTCCCACTTCCACAACTTCCAGATGACGAAGAACGCCATGCAGCTATCAATCAGCATGGCGGCGGTGACGGAGACGCCATAGGCCGCCGCCAGCGCGCTCGACGAGCGGAACACCAGCACGATCGCCAGCACGAGGATGAGAAGGATCCAGTTGACGCGCGGCAGATAAATCTGACCGGCCATTTCCTCAGACGTATGACGCACCGCCATGCGCGGCAGGATACCGAGCTGGATCGCCTGACGAGTGATCGAGAACGCGCCGGTGATGACCGCCTGACAGGCGATCACGGTCGCGATGGTTGCGAGAATGACGACCGGCAGCAGCGCCCACTCAGGATAGAGCCGGTAGAACGGGTTCTCGATCGCTTCGGGATGCGCCAGCAGCAACGCGCCCTGGCCGAAATAATTGAGCAGCAGCGCCGGGAAGACGTAGCTCAACCACGCCACTTGAATGGGTTTGCGGCCGAAGTGGCCAAGATCGGCATAGAGCGCTTCGGCTCCCGTGACGGCCAGAAACACAAGTCCCATGACGGTGAAGCCAACGAGGCCGTGGGTTGCAACGAAGGCAACGCCCTTGAGCGGGTTCAACGCCGCGAACACGCGCGGGTCGTCGATGATGTGGACAATGCCACCGAGTGCCATGACGAAAAACCACAGCGCCGTCAGCGGCCCGAAGAAGGTGCCGACCTTGGCGGTGCCGCGCGACTGCACGGCAAACACGCCGATCAGGATGACGACCGAGAGTGGCACAACGAACTTCTCGAATGCCGGCGAGACGAGCTTCAAACCTTCAACCGCCGACAGAACCGAAATCGCCGGCGTGATGACCGCGTCGCCATAAAAGAACGAGGCGCCGGCGATGCCGAGGGCGAAGATCACCGGCGAAGATCGTTTGGCAACCGACTGGCCGAGCGCCATCAGTGCGAACGTGCCGCCTTCACCGTTGTTGTCGGCTCTGAGCAGCACGATGACGTACTTGAGCGTGACGATCAGCAGTAGCGTCCAGGTGATCAGCGATAAGACGCCGATCACGGCATCTGGAATTGAAACGCCGGCGTGGCTCGCCGCAGTCACGGCTTCGCGCATCGCATAGAGCGGGCTGGTGCCGATATCGCCGTAGACAACGCCGATCGACCCGAGGGCGAGTGTCCAGAAGGCGCGGCCGTGTTGAGAGTCGTTATCGCCCTGACCACATCCGTGGCCGGCGCGCGGCTCCGCAGCGTTAGATTGTGCCATCGAAGGCACCTCCTAGGCGGACGAGTATGTTGCTCTGCAGCAAACCGCGCCGCATCTAGTCTCTTTCGGCCAACTTGGAAAGGGAGGACGTGAAGCGGCACCCCCGGTGTCACCCCGAATCTGCACACTATAGCCTAACAAGGGCTTGAACTATATCGCTTTATTTTCTTCTACGCGCCCGAGCGCCACACTGGGGTGGGGACCTGTTGTGCGCGGGTGACGGGGGTGAGTGGCGTGTTGACCCGGCGAGTGCATGTCAGGCCGCGACGGGTTTCGCGCGCGCCGACGTTTGAGGGAGGACGCCAACCCTCGCAATCGAGTTTCAAGCGCCATGCCGAATTACCGCCGCATCCATATCCCGGGAGCGACGTGGTTCTTCACGATCAATTTGCTTGAGCGGCGGACAACTCTGCTAACCGACAATGCTGTGGCCTTGCGTCATGCCATTTATTGGACGAAGCGGCGGCACCCGTTTCGGATCGATGCACTTGTCGTCCTGCCCGATCACATGCACGCCCTGTTCACCTTGCCGCCTGATGACACGGATTATGCCATCCGAATCCGGTTGATGAAGTGGCGCTTTTGCAAAGGTCTTCCTCGGAGCGAATGGCGTAGCGCCGTGCGAGAGAGACGGCGGGAGCGCGCGATATGGCAGCGGCGGTTTTGGGAACACCACATTCGCAGTCAGCGGGATTTCAACGCCCACCTCGACTACTGCTATTACAATCCAATAAAGCATGGATTGGTCGAGCATATTCGAGACTGGCCCCATTCGACGTATCATCGCGACGTCCGGCTTGATCGTTACCCGCGCGATTGGACACCCGAGGACGTGAAGAAGGCGATGACAACCGGCAAGGTGCCGTAGGGCGTCAATAGCCTCGCGGTACGCGAGGTGTAATGCGCCGAATGGGAGCTTGCTCGAAACGCGAAGAGGATGTCTAGCGCACGCCATAAGCACAAGCGGCATGCGTAGGGCGTCAATAGCCTCGCGGTACGCGAGGCGTAATGCGCCGAATGGAAACAAACGCGGCGCGCGATATTCTTCTCGCGACACCTCAACAGCCGGTGATCGCCGCCATGCGGCGCACTACGGTCCGCGAAGACGCGGTCCTAGTGACGCCCTACATTTCTGTGTTTGTGCGGGCTACGAGCTAATTGGTAGATTGGTCCCATGAGCCTTCCTAGACGCCACCATTTTGTGCCCCAGATGCTTCAGCGGCGGTTCACCGATACTGGTGGCCGGCTATACGTGCTCGACAAGCGCCGCCCCGAAGCAGGGGTCTTCGCCACGATGCCCGGCAACGCTTTCGTCCAGAAGGATTTAAACGCAGTCGAGCTAAATGACGGCTCGAAGCATATGGGTCTCGAGGTCTGGTATAGCCGGCTGGAGGGTAAAGTCGCACCAATCATCGAGAAGATCGTCGTGCTGGCAAGCGTAGGGAAAGTACCCGGGCTGACTGAAGACGAGCGCAATACCTGGGACAACTTTGTCTATCACCAGCAGAAGAGAGCCCCGGACATTTTTGAGCGCTTAGGTCTCGTGCAGAATTTTGAGAAGG